>JBCDBL010000126.1:0-11266 GCA_039183635.1 Pseudomonadota bacterium | reverse complement strand
GTACAAATCTTGGAAAACTAAGAGGTTGCGTGACCTACAGGGTAATAACTCAGATATTACGATGACTTATGACGTCCGTTTTCTGAGTTAATGGTGCGGCCGAGAAGACTCGAACTTCCACGGGTTGCCCCACAGCGACCTCAACGCTGCGCGTCTACCAATTCCGCCACGGCCGCACGCCGCCTCTTTCATCGACAGGCAGGCGACGGGAGATAGCAAAGCCGTCGCGCCCTGTGAAGTCCGAAAAACAGGAGTTTTTCTGCTGAATGCGCTGTTCGGCGAATTATCCGGCGATATGGGGAAAACTCATACTCACAGGATGTGCAACGGATGGATGTCCCTATATTGAGGCTAGTACGATGGCCGTATGGCGGCGCCCGAAAACCTGACGAGGCGAAATCAGATGCACGACACCCCCGTTGAATGGGTTATTTCGCCTGAGCGCGTCGATTACGCCCACGCCGTCGATATTATGGAAAAGCGGGTCGCCGCGATCCATGCCGGGCGCGCCGGCGAGCTGGTGTGGCTTTTGGAGCATGAGCCGCTCTTTACCGCCGGGACCAGCGCCAAGCCGGAAGACCTTCTCAACAAGGATATGTTCCCGGTGCACCACGCCTCTCGCGGCGGGCAATACACCTATCACGGGCCCGGCCAGCGGGTCGCCTATGTCATGCTCGACCTCACGCGGCGCGGCCGCGATGTGAGAGCCTTCGTCCATCAACTGGAAGAATGGCTGATCCAGACCCTGGCGGCGTTTGGCGTCGATGGGGAACGGCGCGCCGACCGAGTCGGCGTCTGGGTCGATCGCACGGCGCCCGGCGGCGTAAAGCGCGAAGACAAAATCGCCGCCATCGGCGTACGGGTTCGGCGCTGGGTCACTTTTCATGGCGTCGCGCTGAATGTCGAACCGGACCTTTCGCATTTTCAGGGCATCACCCCCTGCGGCATCGCCGCGCCCGAGTTCGGCGTGACGAGCCTTGTCGACCTCGGGCGGACGGCGACCATGCTTGAGGTTGACGGCGCGCTGCATGAAGGGTTCGAGGCCGTGTTCGGCCCGGCGGGCGCGCCGACGGCGAAGTCTGCGGCCGACATCGCTCGGGAAAACGACCCCGAAGAAACCGACACGGGCGCCACAATAAAAGCGCTTTAAAATCGCCACGTTCCACGCTTATGGTTATTCCTCTGAAATTGGCGTCTCGCCCATGCGCGAGACAGCGGCGGACGGAATTTGGAAAGGGCTATTGAGAATGAAAAACGCGGTGTTCTTGTCGGCGGCGATCAGTGCTCTTCATATCGGCGCGGCGCTCGCGCAAAATGGCTCCGATGCGAAACCCGTCGATGTTGAACAGTCCGCCGTCGCGCCGCTTGAGAACGACGCGGCGGCGACCGACGACAGCGCCCCTGCCCCTGTAGAGCCGCAAACACCGCAAAGCGAACAGGAAAAACAGGACAACATGGCGGACGATCTCAACGCCCGCCAGGAGCTTCGCCAGACATTCACCCTGGAACGCACCATCGACGGCGAAGTGGTGGAAAGCGCAAAACGCACTGTCACTTATGACCGCTCTATCCCGTTTCGCGAAACGGAAGCCGGCCAGTCGGCGCTTGAAATGCTCAAAGCGGCGTTCGACCGGGAATTGCTGACGCGTACGGAAGCCTTTGAAGAAGCCAAGCTCGATTTTACGGCGGCGGACGTTAATCGCGACGGTAAGATGACCCGAGCGGAATTTGCGACCCTCGTGGAAAGCTGGCGCGGCGCATCCGCCGCCCCATCCGACGACGACACCGAAGAAGCCTCTGCACGCAAGCGCCAATATGATGCCTTCCTCGCAGAAATCGATCCCGATACGGCGAAGACCGAATTCGATGCGCATGCAGACAAAAAGTTTTCCTTTATGGCTGGCATGTCGGACACCATCAGCCGCGAGGACTATGTGCGCGAATATCTCCTCGACTTCGATTCCATGGACACCGACAAAGACAACCAGCTGAAGGGCGACGAGCTGTTGCGCTTTCGCGCGCTCAATCGCGGCGAAACACTCGACATGTAAACGGTTAACTCGGCAATCCACCGCAGCGGGCTGCAATTCGGTACGCCGCCGCACCGCTTCCCATTCATAGCTCCCGACGGCGCCCGCGCGCCATATCGTTGCGCGCGCTCGCCGCCTGACTGCGAGAACGGTGATTGACGCGCCGTCGCCACATATATAACATGTACGTTATGGAACAGTTAGGTTATATTCCGCCGCAGCCAAACCTCGACGCCGTGTTCTCTGCGCTCGCAGACCCCACGCGGCGGGCGATCCTGACCCGCCTCGCCGATGGCGAAGCATCGGTGAACGAGCTTGCAGCGCCGTTCGAGATCAGCCAACCGGCCGTGTCGCGCCATCTGAAAGTGCTGGAGCGCGCCGGCCTCGTTGAACGCGGCGTCGATGAGCAACGCCGGCCGGCACGGCTGAAAGCCGATCATCTCGCCGCCGCTGTGGACTGGCTAACTGCGTTCAGAGCTTTCTGGACGACGAGTTTCGATCAGCTCGACGGCGTCTTGGCGGAAATGCAGCATTCTCATGGGAAGGAAAAAAGCGATGAGTGAACTGCCCGAATATGTTTTGGAGCGGAGTTTCGATGCGCCGCGCGACCTCGTTTGGCGCGCCTGGACGGAGCCGGAATTTCTCGCCCGCTGGTACGGCCCCGGTGTTGAGACAGTCATCCACAAGTTCGAGTTAAAACCCGGAGGCTTGTGGCTCAACGAAATGAAATGGGGCGATAAATCCAACCGCAGCAAGATGGAGTTCAAAGACGTCACGCCGCCGGAAAAGCTGACCTGGCTGCACTCATCGACCGACGCCGACTGGAACGTCGCGCCCAATCCGATGATGGAAAACTGGCCGCAACAAATGCTGCATACGATCACTTTTACGGAAACCGGCGGCAAAACCAGCGTGCGCCTCGCTATCAGCCCGGTGGACGCCAGCGAAGCAGAAATCGCGTGCTTCGCAGAAGCCATGGGCAACATGGATCACGGCTGGGGCAAAGGCTACGCAGTCCTCGACGAGGTGCTCGCAGAAATGCTTGCGACCGGTTAAGGCGTATTCGGATAATCGATCCGTTTCAGCCGTTTTAAAATCAAACGAGCCCGAAATCTTCCGATTTTGGGCTCGCATAATCTTTGGCGTTACGTGTAACGCAATTATCCGAGATACTTTAAAACCAGTAGCTCTTTCTGAAGCGCTGCAGAAAGAGCGGTGTCGAACTTGGCGCCAGTTCAACGGTCCAGGTGAGCGTTTCACCAAGACGCGCCTGCGCCGATTCTTCCTGAATTTCGTAGCCCATAGCCTCAATACGCACCCAGAGGCGCGCCGTCGCCGAGCGGGCTGGCACGCCGGCGCGAATGCGCAGCGTGTCGCCCCGCTGGCGGATTTGTCCGCCTGCGGAGCGGAAGAGGTTCCAGGTCTCGTCTGTATCCTCATTGTGCAGACGACCGCGCAACGCGCCCGTCCGGATTAGCGTCTCGATATTGTCCGGCATGCCGGCGGTAAACCGCACGACGATATCGACGTCGTACTTATCCGCCTGTCGCCGGCGCGCCTGCACTTCTGTCACACGCGCTTGCGTATAAGACGCCGGAATAACCCGCGCGGCCGATGCTTCACGCTCTGAACTCGACAGCCCTGGCAGGTCATCCATGCCCGGAACGGATTCGATACCGCTCGCAAGGTCCGCAGGCACAGCCGTCATCATGACCGCCAGAAGGCCAAAGCCTTGCGCGAAAGCCCCCTGTCTGGTGATCGGCTGAAAATAGAAAATGGAAAGCGCGCCAACCGCCGTAAGACCGAGAACCACCGCCCACAAGGGCACGTCGGCGAACCCGAGCAAGTCGCCCAGCATCACCACCCACCGATTGATGGTAAAGAGCGCGGACGCTTCGCCGGACTGCTGGTAGTCCGTCACCAGCGCCGACACGATGCCGGCGGAGCCAGCAAGACCAAGACCTAAAATATCGCCAGCGCCAAAGTCGCCCGGCGCCTTGTATCCCCGTTTCACCCCATATGGCATCTCGCCGTCTCCATGTCGCATGATTTCCCCAAGCGGGGCCCCAAAACCTCGGCAAGCTTAACCGAAATTCCGGCGATGGATAAGGAGAAAAACAACCCCGACGCGATTAAACCATTTCAGCGTCGGACGGTCGCGGAGGACGCGCGCCTTTGAAATCGATGCCAAACAAGTGCTCAAGATTAGAGCGGGAAAGCCCAAGTTTTACATAGTCATAGGGCGTCATATTCAGAGACCGCAAAACGATGCGCTCCATATGCAGCCCCTCGCCGCTCGGCGCCGGCGTCACGTCCACGTCAATCACGTTGACGCACGCAAGATCCTGCTCGAACGCGGTGATGGACTTCAGGCCCGCGCCGCACATCCATGAAAGCGCGATGCGGTTCACCCCTTCATGAGCGACGATCAGCGCCGTTTTCCAGACGCGCGTCAGGACCAGAGAGGTGAGCGCCGCAACGACGCGCTTTTGTGCATCCGCGAACAGCTCTCCATCAGGCAAAAAGCTCGCGCCCGGCAGGTCCGCCCCGTCAAAACTATACGCGAGACGCGCCGCCAGCTCCTCGCGCGAGCGGGCTTTCAGCCAGCCGCTTTTCAGCTCCTCAAGGCCCGGCTCTGCTTCCAGCGGCGGGGCGTTTTCATGGGCGGAAAGAACGATTTCCGCCGTTTCGCGGGCCCGCGGCAGGCCGGAGTAAACCGCCGCATCAAACGGGATCTGCGCCAGCGCATCGCGCGCCGCCGCAGCCTGCCGACGACCTTCATCGGTTAACGGCACCGCCCGCGGATCGGTCATCCCGGGGTCGAAATAGTCAACATGCCCGTGACGCATCAGAAAAATGCGTCTGCGGCCCGCTCCATCCATGGTCCGTCTCTCTTGCTGATCGGCCTTTTGGTTAAGCGTCGAGGCCTAGCCGAATGCGGGGCTCGTGGAAAGGTTGGATTTTTGTAACCTGGAGGCTCGCCTCAAAAGCATCGACGTGATAGCATAACAGGCAGTTCGTTGGGGTTTTCGATCTGGGGTTAAAACGAGGGGTCTAACAACGGCGATGGTGTTGCGTTCGCCCACCTTTTTTTCCGGGGCCTTCCTTTTTCTGGCGACGATTTACACCGTGTCTTTCAACGTCGCGGTGCGCGTTGACGAACATGCTGCTTTCAGAAGATTTGAAACTCTGATGGACGCCGAAGCGCCGCGGCGCGCGGCGCCGCATGGCGAACGCGCGCTCGCCAAGCGCGCGGCGGACGGCGCATCGAAAGAAGACCTCGCCCCCTTAAAAGCGCGCGTCGGCGCCGCCATGATCGACAGCCGGAAGTTCACGCGCGGCGCGGACTTGCTCATTGAGGCGCTCGCAAGCGACTGGGGCGCAGCACTGCCCGTTCGTGAGCGCGCCGCTTTTGAAGACACCCTTGCGCGCGCGCATATCGCCGATAAAAACTTCGCGCAGGCCGTATCGATTTATGCGTCGTTCCTGGAAGCAGCCGGCGACGAAGCATCGCTCGCCTCTCCCGATAACTCCATGAGCTTGCCGGCATTCTACGCCGATCGCGTCGCCGACGTTGGCGATGTGTTTGCGGATGCATTAAACCATGCGGGCAATCCCGATCTCTTCACTGGCGGGCGCGAAGTGCGCCTTGCCTCATCGAGCCACATGGCGAGCCTTGGCGCGTTTTACGCCATGCGGTCGGACAGCCGTTACGCCGCCGCCGGCCTTCTGGCCTCGGCCTACAAAATACGCAAGGCGGTGCTTGGCGGCGATCATCAGGACACGGTGCAGTTAACGCTTATTCTCGGCCCGGTCTATCGCGATATGGGACGCCTCGAAGACGCCGAAGCCCTTTACCGCGAGGCCTTTCATGCGCAGGAGCGGGCGAAAGGCTCCAACAGCCCCGATCTTAGTCTTTATATCAAACTCCTCACCGGCGTTTACGAACAACAGGGCCGCCTCACTGAGGCGCAGGCCCTCAATGAGCATATGCGCAATCTCTTCCGCGATGCGTTCGGCGCACAGCGTTACGCCGCCAATCAGACCCGCGACCGCCGCAGCGACATCAACCGGCCAGTGTCGCAGCATTTCGTTCTCGGCGCGGAGGATCGCCCGAACGATCTCGTTTCAGCGGCGGAATACTCCGTGCCCGTCAGCAAGGCGCCCAACATCGATGAAATGAAGATCCGCCTCGCCGCCGACAAGGGCGCCGACCCGCGCGAGGCCAACCTGCCGGCGCGGCTCGCCCAGCTCATTTCCCTTTGCCGCTCAGAATCGAACGAACGGGTCTCCCTGCGCTCGGGCTATCGCTCCTACGACACCCAACACGCTCTCTTCCAGCGCAACGCCGACCGCGGCACCGTCACCCCGCCCGGCATGTCGGAACACCAAACCGGCCTTGGCGTCGATATCGACGTCAACGGACGGTTCATGCGCCAGAACGACCGCGCCTATCAGTGTTTCGAAGAAAACGCCTACCGCTTCGGCTTCATTCTCTCCTACCCACCCGGCAACGACTATCTGCCCGGCGAAGACAGCTACGAGCCCTGGCACTGGCGATATGTCGGCGTACAGACGGCCCAGCTCTATCGTGAGGCCGGCCCCGAGGGCAAACCGCAGGAATTCCTCGCCGCTCTGCCCTGCTATCAAGAGCGCGCCGCCAGCGGCGTTTTCCCGACCGCCGGCGAAGCGGACATCTGTTTGCAGGACGAAACAATCGTCACCGCCTCAACGCAGACCGATGAAAAAGCCCCCCTTGGCGACCCGGACCAGTCGGCCCGGATCTTGAATAGTGATGCGAGAAAAGCGCAACGGCGCCGGTAACCGGCCCGATACAGGAAATGCGCTGCGTCATGGATCGAGGGAATGGGTTTTGTTCGCCAATTGCGCCCCCGCGCGCGTATCGCCTGTCTGACCGGCGATGAAGCGCGAGAGGCCGCGTTAACCAAGCACTTCGCAACGGTCGGCTACGACATTGTCTCGCACAAGGACGCGGACGGCGCCGATATCGGCCTTGTGGATCTCCGCGGGCGCAACATCACGGCGAAGCAAACGCGGCGCATCGCGGCAATGCTGCGCCGGCGCTCGCCCGAAGCGTCACTCCTATTCCTGATAGATCCGGCGCTTGCCGGGCAAGGCCGCGCGCATTTGCGCCGCGCGGGCGAAATCATTCCGACTGAGGACGATTTAAGCGCGGTTCTGACCCGCGTGCGTCAGGTCCTGCGCATGCGCAATCTTGCAGACGAAGCGGGGGAACGGTTGAAGTCCCTTGCAGCGCTCACCCGCCTTGGCGAATTTCCGACCATCGCGCCGAAGGGCGGCGCGGCGCGCATCCTCCTCGCCGGCCCGCCGAGCGCCGCGGCGCTGGCGAGCGCCGCCGCCATGGACCGTGCCGGCGCACTGTGGTCAGCCGTTTTCTCAACTGGCCAGTCCTTGCGCGCCATCGAGACGGAGCGCTTCGACGGCGCCATCTTTCTGCCCAACGAGCAGAACGATCTGTTGCAAAGCCTCGGGCGGTCGATCCAGCGCAATCCGAAATTCGCGCATTTCCCGATCATTCATATCGGCCATAGCTGCGACGACCTCGCCGCTTTCGCCGGCGCCGGGGCCCGCGACTTTATGCTTGCCGATCATATCGCGGACGACCTGCCGCAAAAGATCCTGACTTCGGTGCGCCGCGCGCGTCTCGCTGAAACGCTGCGCGGGTTTTTGAACGCCTGCAGCGGCGACGGCGTGCGCGACCCGGCGTCGGGCGCCTTTGCGGGCGCGTTTTTAAGTCAGCACGGCGCGCGTCTCGCCGCGCGCGCGGACGCCGCGGACCGGCCTATGTGCCTCGCCGCATTCAAACTGCATGGCGACAAAGTCAACGCCAAGGTCATCGACCGCACGATCCTCACCCACGCTGCGGGCCTCATCCGCCGTATCACCCGCGCCGACGACACGCTCGCGCGGATCTCCGCCGACAGTTTCGCGCTGATGATGCCGGCGACCGTGGAAGACGACGCCGACCTCGTCGGCGCCCGCATCGAAGGCGTTCTCGGCAACACGCTTTTCCGCCGCACGGACGAAGACCTCGCCTCCGTCAAAGTCGCCTGGAGCGCCGTCACGCGCGAAAACGGTCAGTGTATTGAGGAAACCGTCGCCGCGGCGCTAGCGGGCCTCGCGCCAGCGCAGCCGGATAGGGTGTCGGGGTGAAGGATTGACTGAATAAACCGGTAGATGGGTGAGTGAGATTCACATGACGCTTTAAAGTCCACAAACCGACAACACAAACTCCTTCAATGACCGGAAACTTCGTCCGTAAGTGGCGCCAATGGTATCCGCTGTTTCAACTAATACTCAATGACACATTCCTGCCTTCCGCACCCTTCCACACGAGCTATTTTCAAACCTTGCGCAACCAAAAAATTCGCCAAGTTTACAGAAAAACCTCTCAGAGAGTTTGGATCATCAACAGAACTCAAATGTAGCGCATCAATAGTCAACCAAAAACCATATCCAGGATAAACTGAGTCATCGGCTTGTTCCAATTTTATGGCAACACCGAGAGCTTTTCCTAAGTAGTACTTTCCGCTTAGGGAGTTTTCACTATACCGGATTTCATTCTCACCGATGTTCAATAGGGAAAACAATTTAGACGGAAATTCATCTACTGTCGAAAAGTTTTCTGTATTGATCAATATGAGTTCAAGCATTCCAGTCTTTCCGTAAAATGACTAATCTGATCGGCGTGCAAGGATCGAAGGTCCGCCATGCGCGCCCCCGCCGCCTTCGGCCCGCAGGCGGCGAAAAACGACGCGAAAGCCGCAAGCGCAGTTATATTCTTCTAGACCGTCCGTCGATTGAGCCTCGTCATAAGCGCGGGCTCTAGCCTTGCGAAGCGGAAGCGAAACTACAGCGACAATATCGCTATGGCAGGCTTTTTATTTTTGGAGCGCGTTCTCCAAAACGCTTTTCGATTTCCATATTGATAAGCCGAATTGTATCTTTTTCAAATTCCAGCCCAATTTTCTCGAATAAATCACTCATTATGTGTGACAACCCGACCAGGTTGCTCTCTCTGTTAGCCTTTTCAATAATCGCACGACTCTCATCAGAGTACGCGAGCAGATACTCAGGCGTCACTTGCTCCGCAATTTCCCATTCGCCCTTCTCCTTGTTCCAGACTCTAGTGGGCTCCAAACCGCTTGCGATCTCTCTTTCTAAAACCGCCGCCAAGAATTCGTGCAACATCATGCATAGATGATATAAATCGCTAACATTTTTTTCGTCGAATTGCATAGTGGTCGCTTCTATTGAAGGCAGGTCGCACATAACTGCATTAGACGCCAAGAATAAGCAAAGGCATTCAGCCCTCAGCATATGAACCTGCCATCTTCGTCTGGCCGGCGCCGTTGTAGGTGAAGCTGTAGGCGAAATCATTCGCCGCGCTCGGCAGATCCCAGTCGAGAGACTTTAGATCGCCCCGTTTGGTGTAATCATAGGTCGAAACGGTTCCGTTGCCATAGGCCAAAGACGCACGCCGCGACAGGCGGTCATAGTCAATCAGCGCCAGAGGCTGAGCCTGCGCCGCGCACGACGCCGCCGGCGCGTTCAGGCACACCCGCGTCACACGGTTCAGCGCGTCATACCCATACTGAGTATAAAAACGACTTGGGGAGCCGCCGACACGGTCAGGGAACACATGCTGCGTCAGGTTCCCGGCCTTGTCGTAGTAATAGGTGAACGGCACCGAGCTCTCAGACGTCTCATAGATCGTCTGTGTCAAACGACCCGCGCCGTCATACTCCGAGCGGTTCGTATGACCCGAATGCCTCGCCGTATACGAATTATATTTCGGGCACGCTTCGCTAATCCGGCCGGTGACAGGAGCCCCATATTGATGCATTCAATATGTATATTCCATCGCCAGTCTCGCAGATTTATTATGAAGAGGCAGTATCGCCAAGCCAAATGATTGAAAACTACAATCCTCTCATCTGAAATTCGACATCCGATGATCATACCGGAGAACGCAGACGAGTGAGTATCCGCAACGGATTGAGCCTAACTGATATCCGCAATGTCTTGCTAAAAAAACAATACTTTCCGTCTTTTCTCACCGCATGATGAGCAACACCTAGGAGGGAAAGCTGTCGGGATACCACGCCAATATGCTACAGGCGTTGAGCACGTCGGACAGCGATAACTGAGGATTTTTTGATTAACAAAGAAAACTGCAGCTAGGTAACTACAACCGATCAACACTCCAAAGAAACGTGAGTGATTCAGGAAAGGAACCGTCGCCAAAAAGTACACAGCGAAGGAGATTACCCAGATATAAACTTTTTGTCTATCATCCAAAATCAACTTGCCTTTCGTATTTTTCTCACTTGGTGTAATTTACTCTCTCCATTCAAGCTCTTCTAAACTGTAAATTCTTATTTGCAAATACGGCCCTGACAACTACGCCCGACAATGAAATCGCCAAAAGAGCCACCTGTTTGAGATTTCCTCTTATTTTTGGTCTCATTACTCGTATTGTCTTGCTCAGAAGAAGAAGCGGCATCTCCTGAATCATTCGCTTTACGATTTTCATCGTTTGAAAAAAGACTGATGATGTCTTGATAACCGAATTTACGCCCAGCACCTCCCCCACCATTGAAAAGTGTAATACCGGGACCAGCCTCAACAGCCAAACTAGCAGCACCGCCTTCCAATAGTGCGCCGCTTATCGAGACCGGACCTGCGCCTACTTCAAGGTTGGCAGCGAAACCGTTCAGATTTTCAGCTGCCCCACCCGTTCGCCCAACCTCAACGCTGGCCGACGCATCTATGCCCGATCCAAAGCGGGCCTCACCGTATACCCCAAAATCTAAACTCTCGCCCGGTTCTCTACCCGGGTTTACATAAAGCCCCAGAGAAAACCCACCTCCAAGGAAATAGAATACATCTATGTCACCACCAAGTGTGTAAGTCGCTTTCCCCGTCGGATCCGTCCCATTCACCGGATCATTCCCGACATAGGCATACAAATTCATCTGGTCTTCGTAGCCGATGGGGTCTGTCTGCAGGAAGCGGCCTGTTTCCGTGGAGTAGTAGCGCGCCTTGTAGTAATAAAGACCGGTTTCGGGGTCGAGCTTCTGGCCGGTAAACCGGAACGGGAAGCCAAGGTCGCCCTCGGTTCCACTCTCGCCATAGGGCGAGTAGCGGAAACTATCCTTGACGACCGTGCCATTGAAGCCCGTCGTCTTCGC
>JBCDBL010000125.1:0-11361 GCA_039183635.1 Pseudomonadota bacterium | reverse complement strand
GATCCGGGATCTGGTGCAACAGATTTCAGACACGTGGAGACAGATCCCGGCGCTAACACGCGCACGCCAAAACCTATGGGTTTTGGGCGCGTGTAACGTCCGGGATGACGGAACAACTCTGAATCTCAACAAGCCCTAAAGACCGGCCACGGCTTATCCTTAACCCTGTCTTAAGCCGCCCATGACAGTGTGACGACACAACAATAAACGCCTCAAAAGGACATGACCCATGGCGCACGACGCACCGTCCGAAACTTTCGCCTCCATCAGCAATGAGATCGACCAGCTGCGCGAGGAGCTTAACCGCGTGTCTGAAGTCGCTTCGGAAATCGAGGCGATCGCAAAGCAAACAAATCTTTTGGCTCTGAACGCCACGATTGAGGCCGCCCGCGCCGGGGAAGCCGGCAAAGGCTTCGCCGTCGTCGCCTCGGAAGTGAAAACACTGTCCGGCCAGACGTCCAAAGCCACAGAGCAAATCGCAAAGACCTTGACGGCCCTGACGGCCCACACCGACGCCATCGGCGTATTGTGCGACACCACCACATTCTCCACGCCTTTGCCTGGGCCAAGCCAACAAGCCTATACGTCAGAAGAGGTCCTGGGCGACGCCTCAGCGGATACGGACCCCTTTGACATAGCTTCGGGCTATTAGAGCGTGTTGCGCAAAAGGTCGAACAATTGTTCGGCCATTTGCGCAAAACCGGCGCCCAAATTTGCGCGACACCCTCTAGCAGGCTTTCCGTCCCTCAAAAGCGGTTTTACGCGCCGCCTGCACGACGCCCCGATGCGGCGGTCGCCCGGCTCAACATTTTCCGATAGGCTTACCCAATGTTTGGGGTCGTAAACGCCGCTGCGCAGGGTTCTATGGACGCCTGCGGCGCAAGCGCCGACTGGGGCGCGTTTTGCCAATGGCTCGCGCCGTGTTTGGGCATGCCCTCTCTTTTGGCGACGCTTGAAAGCGGCGAAGGCTTCTGTGCGCCCCCGCCCGAAGCGCTTTTGGAGTTAACAAACGCACTGCCTGACGGCGCGGTCAGCATAAACCGCATGACGTACCTCATCGATGGCGGCGATTACATGTCTTTGTGCCAAACGGAGGCGTCCGAAACCTCCGCCGCAGGCTTTGTGCTCACGGCCGCAGACACGCACAAGCTGCAAAATATTTTCGCGGCGGCCGGCAGGATCGGGGTGTCATTACATGCCGGCTCAACAAAGGCCGCCCCGCTTCAGGGCAAGCCGCAGGCCGGCGTCGCAGTCAATCCAACGCCCTCGGAGCTTTTTATCGATATAGATGAAGACGCCCAAACAGCGCGTGCGCCGGCGGCGTGGGCGACAGGCGCACTCCATGGCGCATTGGCGCAAACCCAATGGCGATTGGCCGTCGCAACGGAAGACGAGGCGACGGACGCCCGCTCCATCGCCGCGCGCATCGCCGACGGCGCCGCACCGAAAGCCTTAGTCTCAGCCCTCATGGAAAGCCCTGAAGGCCGGTGGCGCTACACGCCCGGCATGTCGGCAGCGGTGTTGGAGACGGCGCCGGCCATCGCAATTGAAGCCGTTTTGCAGATCCGTCCGGCGCCGCAATCGGTTCGCAGGACCCGATTTGATTTTCCCACCTACGACATGGCCCTTGAGGGCGCCCGACGGATCGCCCAAAGCGGTGCGGCGCCGCACAGCCTCACCCTTCTGGAGGCGGATGATTTGGTCCTCGGCGATGCTTTGCTTAAAACCGGACGTAAAGGCGTCGGCGCGCTGCTCGGGGGCCCGAGGCGCGCAGCGGAGGAAAAACCGGACGCCTGCGTCATTGCGCGGTTTGAGGGCGCGCCGGAGATAACGTCAGCGGCGATGCGTCTTGCCCGTCGCATCGCCCGCACCGCCGGCGCCAGTCCCATGTCCAGGTTCAAAAGAGCGCCCAGCCTCCTGCTGGACACAGTCCATCGCCTCGCTCTTTTCCATCGCGGCGTCGGCTTTTATTCTATGGACCTCGATGCGCCTTGGCCGCGTATCGGCGCCATGCGTCAAAATCTTGCGGCGGCGGCGGAGGCGAGCGTGAAAGCGTTTCCAGCCGCCCCGAATGCAAAAGCGCTGGTCGTGACACGCATTGTCCAGGCCGACGAACGGGGCGGACGTTTGTCTTTACATATCTTATTTCCAAGAGATCTTGAAAAACCTGTGGAGCAGGCCCGCGCCATCGAGGACGCGCTTACAGAGGCGCTCAAGAACAGCGGGGACGCCCCGGAAGACAGATTGGCCCGACGGCTATACGCCGCGGCCGGAGCCGCCGCAGCCCGCATCGCCGATCCGGAAGGCGTGTTCGATATTGGACACGGTCAGACGCCGCCTCGAGAGAATGTTCCGCCTAATGAACAGGCGCCATCGCCGTCCGGCGCGGCCGTTCGCCGATTTGATGCGTGATGAACACGCGCAACGCCCGCCAGGCCGACGCCCGGCGCGTCTCGCCTTTCGCATCAAGATCTTCGATACATTTGTCCGCCCAAATAACGGCCCCTGTTCCGTGACGGTTGATGAGAACCGACGCAAGACGGGCGTAGTCTTCAGAGGTTAAACGGCTGTTGGCGTGCATGGCGGCGCCTCCTCAACTTTTACGATGTAATTCGTATCGCAAAAGAAAGGCCATAGGCCGAACACATCAAGCCATTGAAAACACTTCATATTTCTAAACAGCTCGATCCTACCAGGCATAAAGGCGGAAAAAAATGCCGGCCGGAAGGCGGCAAAAGACGGCCATTTTCAAGTTCAAGACGAATATCGGCCCTTTGGGCCTTGGGCGAGTGAGGTGGAGCGGCCGCAAACACGCTTCAGGTGCGATATTCATTCAACGGGCTCGCGCACAGCGCACTGTTTCGCCTGAAATTCAAAAGCGTCCTCGCCGTCACAACGACTCGCTTCGCCGGCGCCTTGCCACGGGCGATCGGTTTTTTGCCGGCATGGAAGGCGCGTAATTTACCCGCAAGGGGGAACAATGGGCTGGAAAACGCCTTGGGCGCGCAAATTTTGTCATGTTTTTCAACGTATTGAGAAATAGCCCCTGCTGCGCCGCATCCAACGCGATTTCATTTTGACTTTGTCGCCATAAGGGCGCCATTTTTTCTATTAGTGTGTTAATAGTTAACGACGCGAGGCGAATTACATTCGCGCGGGTTCATAAGGGCGCGTACGCGCAGCGCATTTCGCTCGATAGGTGAAGAGCGGACGCTTTAAGGCGCACGCAACGACTTTGGGGAGTTGAGGGGTTATGAAATCTTTCGGAACGTCATCCTTCCGGCGCATTTTAATGGGCGCGGCTTTCGCTGCGGCGGCTTACGGCCCCGCCGTCGCGGACTTCGACCAGGGCGTTGAAGCCTTTAAGTCGGGGCAAATCGTCGCCGCCGTCGACACATGGCGCCTCTTCGCCATCGCCGGCGACGTCCAGTCGAAAAAAATACTCGGCGATATTTATTCCGGCGCTGAGCTTGAGGACATCCCGGGCGCACGCGCGCCGGAGGACATGCAGGACAAGGTCGAAGCTCTGAAATGGTATACGCTCGCGGCGTTTCACCAGTTTGGCCCCTACGCCGATCCTTCCGCGCCGGAAATGAACGCCAAGATTCTGGCCCAGGGCCGTATGGACGACGTGCGCTTCTTGATGAGCAGCAAGGACGTCGCAAGCGCGGAAAAACTTGTGTCGGAGGCTTTCGAAGCAGGCAGTCCCTACGACCTTTATCACCTGGGTAAAATGTATCAGTCCGGCCGCGGCGTCGCCAAAAACAATGCACGGGCGCTTTTATTCTACCGCCTGGCCGCCAACCGCGGCATTGGCGAAGCGAGCCTGGCGTTCGAGCAGCTTGAGCCCATGCTCGATGCGAAAGAAAATACAGCCTACGCCAAAGCCATCGACAAATGGCAGCCGCCTTTGCCGACGGAGCACACCGGCAAGACCAAGCAGCAAGAAGATCTTGAAAAAACCAAGAAAGAGCTGACTGCGCTTGAAATGGCCAAAGCCCTCGACGCCACGGCCGATATCGATGTCCAACTGATCCAGCAAGCTTTGAACATTCTCGGCTATCGCGCCGGAGCGGCGGACAATGATTACGGGCCGCAAACCCGCGAAGCTGTGCGTCGCTTCCAATCGGCCAATAAGTTCCAGGTGACCGGCGAGATCACGCCAAAGCAAAAGGTGAAGCTCATCGAAGGCGCCGCCAAGTTCGGCCACCCCCTCTCGCAGTACGTCTTCGGCGTCATGAACGCCCGCGGCATCGGCCTGACGATCAACGGCAAAGAGGCGGTGAAGTGGCTGAACAAAGCGGCGAACGAAGACATCGCCGTCGCGCATTACGCCCTCGGCGTCGTTCACCGCGACGGGATTGAAGGGCCGGAGCCTGTACAGGTGAACTTGCAGAAGTCCGCCTTTCATTTGGCGCAATCCGTCACGCTTGGCTACACGCCGGCGTCCGAAGCATTGGAAGAGTTGAAGTTTTAACGCGTGAGGGGAACCATGGCGGTATACGGACAAGCGTTGGGGGAAAAGGCAATGCGCAACATAACGAAATCTTTGGGCGTTCTATCCGCCGCAGCGTTCGCAGTGGTGGTATCCGGCGCATCCGTTGGTCCGGTTGCATTCGGCGAAGCAGCAGCTCAAACGATTGGCGGCTTTCCGATTGTTGAACCAAACAAAAATCGCGGCGTCGCCAACGGCAAAAAGAAAACCAAGGAAGAAGACAAGCCGACGCAAATCGTTGTGGACGCCAACGGTAGCGGTCCCTATACGACGATTTCAAAAGCGCTGAAAGATATTGGCGAAGGCGGCATTATTTACGTTCTGCATGGCGAGTATCGTGAGAGCCTGAACCTGACGAAATCCGTTTATATCCAAGGCGACCGCGGTCCGGGCTCTGGCGTTGAGATTCTGGCGGAGCTGGACCAGCCCTGCCTGATGTTCGAGCCGGAAAAGAAACGTTCCGGCGCCCATGCCGTTGTTGCAAACGTCAGGCTTATTTCTCGGGTGGGGTCTGGCGCGCCGGCGTGCGTCGATGTGCGCGAAGGCGTCTTCACGATGAAAGAAAGCAACGTGCGCGGCAGCAAACCGGACGAAGTGTTAAGCCGCAAAGTGGACGGCCTCGACACCGATGGAAAGCCTGCGATCCGGGTCAGCGGCGGCGTCGCCTTGCTCGAAAAGAACCACATCACCAAGGGTTCAGTCGGTGTCATGATCAAGCAAAATCATACGCTGAGCCAGAGCATGATTGTCGACAACAAGATCGACAACAACACGGTTGGCATCGATTTGTCGGGAAGAGCGGACGTTATCGTCGCCGGCAACGATATTTTCGATAACCTTGAGACCGGGATTATTTCAGACGGTCTTGGCGGCGCCACCGTCATCGGAAACAAGATTCGCAACAATTCCGGCAACGGCATTATTTTGCACAAAAACGCGAAGATCAGCCTTCTGCGCTATAACCGGATCGTGCAAAACGGTCAAAACGGCGTTTTCATTCCGCTTGGCGCGCCGGGCGTGATCGAAGGCAATGAGATTGTTGGGAACGGCGGACGGGCGATCTTCTTTACGGAGACCGGCATAAGACCGAAAGTCATCAACAACGTCTTCCAGAACAACAAAGGCGACAAGCGCCGTGGCGGTCTGTTTAGCGGCAACTAGAGCGCATTCACAAAAGTGGGAACCGGTTTTGTGAATAAAATGCGCGTCAAAACATAAACTTGGACCGCATTTACGATGCGAAGAATCGTAAACGTGGTCTAGAAAACACCACAGAAATAAAAGTCACAAAAGGGACGCGGCTGAAGAGCTGCGTCCCTTTTTTCGTCTGCAAGAACGCGTTTTGGAGCTTGGGCCCGCAAGCTTGCGTCAACACGTCTCTCATGGAAGATATTTCACGCTTCCGCCAGTGAGAGGCGTCAGGCGCCCTTGTTTTTATTTGAAAGAATTTGCTCCAACCCTTTATGTCAAATGTCCTGGTTGCAGATGTTGGCGGAACAAGCGTGCGGTTCGCGATTGGTCGCAAAACGCGCAGCGGCGTCGCAATAGAGGCGTTCGCCAAACGGTCTGGCGATGATTTTACAGGTTTTGAAGAGGCTCTTTGCGCCTATATCGCCGAGCTTAAGACGCCGCCAACGGCAGCCTGTCTGGCTCTTGCAGGTCCGGTCAGAGACGGCGCGGTAACGCTTCTCAATCGCCCGCAGTGGCCGCCCATCGCCAAGGCCGCGCTTCAAGAGCGCTTCAAACTCTCCCGCGTCGACCTTTTCAACGACTTTGAAGCCATGGCGCGCGGCGTGCCGTTGTCGCCTGAAACGGCGTTTTTCACACTCGCGGCCGGCGACAGCGCGCCAAACGCGCCGATTGCCGTCACCGGCCCCGGCACGGGCGTTGGCGTCGCCGTGCTGCTGCCGCAAGACGGCGGATGGCGGGTCGTCGGCGGCGAAGGCGGGCACAGTGCATATACGCCCTATACGGACCTCGAATGGGAGGTGGTTCGTGTGCTGCGCGGCGCAGGGCGCACATTCATTTCCAACGAATTGATGTTGTCAGGGGCTGGTTTTGACGCCGTGCGGCAGGCGGTCTCAACCGTCCACGGCGCGGAAGATTCCAAGGCCACGCCTCAAAAAATTGCGGACATGGCGGCGGCCGACGACCCTATCGCATTAGACATTTGCCGCTTGCGCGCCAGAGGCGTCATGGGGCTTGCCGGGGATTTGGTTTTAACACTGGGCGCGCGCGGCGGCGCTGTGATCGCTGGCGGCGTTTCACAGCATCTTCGCGCTTTTTTGCAGGAACCGGCGGCCTTGTCCCGTTTTTTTGAACGCAGCGGCCGCAGCGATTACATGTCGGGTTTGCCCATACGCCTTCTTGAGGACCCCAACACCCCGCTTCTGGGCGCGGCGGCCTTGTATTTTGAAGGCGCGGCGGCGGGTTAAACTTGACCGCCGCCGTCGTACAAAAATCTAAACTTTATGAAATATGCATACGGAATTTAGCATTCCTAACACGTGGCTGCGCGATTTGCGCTTTGAAATGATAAGGCGTTGATTTCCTAGTAAAAAACAAACATATATCTAAAATACCGATTACCGGCGCGGCCTAGAGCGCGTTGCGCGTGACGTGGATCAGATGAAGGTCGTCTCACGCGCTCAAAACAAAGATTCTAGAGCCGTTTGCCGACTCATAACAAAGGCAAACAGCTCTAGGGGTCGCCCTCGGCGCCGACAGCTCAATCAAGGACGCTTTCGCAATGACATCAACGCCTCTCGGCGATGCTTTAAGCCGCCTCAACACCCCGACCCTTTTATTGGATCGCGCCAGAATGCGCGGCAATCTGCAGCGCATGGCGAACCATATTCGCAATCTGGACTGCGTCCTGCGCCCCCACGTCAAAACCCACAAATCAAAGGACGTGTTGGCTGAGGTCGCCGCCGCCGGAAATGTCATAGGAATCACGGTCTCCACCCTGCATGAGGCCGAGTATTTTTTTGAGAACGGCCAAAAAGACATTCTGTATGCGGTGAGCATCACCCCCAACAAAGTTGAGATCGCCGCAACCCTGATCAAGCGAGGCTGTGCGCTGACGGTCGTTGCGGACAATATCGCCATGGCGGAGCTTGTGGCGGCGCGCGCTTGGGAACTTGGCGTCGTTCTGCCTATTCTCATAGAGCTTGACGTGGACGGGCACCGCTCCGGCGTTGATCCGCAAGGAGAAGATCTTCTGCCACTTGCCCGCGCTATCGCTGCGGCCGACGGCGCCTTATTGAAAGGCGTGATGACCCATGCCGGAGAATCCTACGCCTGCCCGACGCTGGAAGATATTAAAGCCCATGCGAACCTGGAAAGAGACCGCACCGTTATGGCGGCCGATCGCATTCGCGCTGACGGCGTGGAATGCCCTGTCGTGTCAATCGGTTCCACGCCGACAGCGGTCATGGCGGAAAATCTTGACGGCATAACCGAGATCCGGCCAGGCGTTTATACGTTTTTCGACCTTTTTCAGGCGGGACTCGGCGTGGCGAAGGTGGACGATATCGCGCTCAGCGTCCTCACAACTGTGATCGGGCACCAACCGGCGAAAGGCTGGGTGATTGTGGACGCTGGCTGGATGGCGATGTCACGCGATCGGGGTACGGAAAAACAGGCCGTCGATCAGGGATACGGTCTTGTCTGCGATCTGGATGGCGCGCCCCTCGGCGATGTCATCGTCGGCGCTGCGAACCAGGAACACGGCGTACTCATGGCTCGCGACGGCGCGCCCGCACTCGATATCAAAGCCTTCCCGGTGGGCGCGATGCTTCGTATTTTACCAAATCACGCCTGCGCCACCGCCGGGCAGTATGACATCTATAACGTCATCGACGGCGAGCAGTTGACCGGCGAATGGGAGCGAACAAACCGCTGGTAAAAGCAGCCCCTTAGAGCTGTTCGCCTTTGTCGTGAGTGGGCGAAAAACTCTAGCTGTTTTTTAATTCGCCGAACGACGCAAAAAGGCGGGGATTTCAAGCTGTTCATCTTCCTGATCGGAAGGGAAAAGCTGTCCGTTTGAGGGACGGATCCGCGGCTCAGCCTCCTTGTCCTGGGGCGGCGCAACGCGTGTCGACTGGGCCCGGCGCACGGCCGGCGCTTCGGTTTGTTGCGGCGCAGTCACGGCCGGCGTTTCCGACTGATCTCCACGGACGTTCCGCAAAAGTTCGCGGGCCGCATCGCCCAGCTTGTCGCCTGCACTGCGACGGAAAGGATTGAACGACAACCCGCCTGGCCTGCCGACGTCACGGCCCTCGCTCGCCGGGGCAGGTTGAAGACGCGGCTCAGCAGCAAGCGGTTGCTCTTCCACATAATCGTCAAGGCCGGACTTGCCAGAGCGAGACGCCGTCTCCGGCGCAGAGGCTTGAACTGGCGTGGTTTGAGCAGATGTGGGCTGATCGGACACGGGAGGAACGGATCCTTGCGGGACCTGCGTCTGGGGGCCGGGCGCGTCTTCAACGCCCATTTGCGTTTTCAAAACGCGCTGGGCCTCGCGGACCGGATTGGGCGCCATGTCTTTGCGGGCGATTTGCAGATTGGCGGCCGCCTTCTGAGCAGCAACGACAGCGCCAGGCGCAACGTTGGGCGCATCCGCCGCCGGAGCGGGCTGACGCCATGGCGCGGTTTTCGGCGCGGCAATCGTCGTTCCGCCCGCTGCAGTCGTCTCCTCGGGCGCATGTTCTACAGCGGACTCGATGCCCGTGGCGACAACGGAAACCCGCATCTTGCCGTCCAGCGCGTCATCAAATGTGGAGCCGACAATGATGTTCGCATCCGGATCAACCTCGCCGCGGATGCGGTTCGCCGCTTCATCCACCTCGAACAGGGTCATGTCCATGCCGCCGGTGATGTTGATGAGAACACCCCGGGCGCCCTTCATGGAAACCTCATCAAGAAGCGGGTTGGAGATCGCCGCCTCCGCCGCCTCAATAGCACGCTTTTCACCTTCGGCCTCGCCCGTGCCCATCATGGCTTTGCCCATCTCGTTCATCACAGTACGGACGTCGGCGAAGTCGAGATTGATGAGACCCGGCATGATCATGAGATCGGTGATGCCGCGCACGCCGGAATGGAGCACCTGGTCCGCCATGGCGAAGGCCTGGGCGAATGTGGTTTTTTCGTTCGCGATACGGAACAAATTCTGGTTCGGAATGATGAGCAGCGTGTCGACGTATTTCTGCAGTTCCTGAATGCCAGCTTCGGCGAGGCGCATGCGACGCGCGCCTTCGAAATGAAACGGCTTCGTCACGACGCCGACGGTCAGAATATCCCGCTCCCGCGCCGCCCGGGCGATGACAGGCGCCGCGCCCGTGCCGGTGCCGCCGCCCATGCCAGCGGTGATGAAGGCCATATGAGCGCCGCCCATATGCTCCAAAATCTCCTCAAGGGACTCTTCAGCCGCCGCACGGCCCACCTCTGGTTGAGATCCGGCGCCAAGACCTTCGGTGATCGCCGAGCCCATCTGTATGCGACGCTCGGCTTTGGAATTGCGGATCGCCTGGGCGTCGGTGTTGGCGACAACGAATTCAACGCCCTCAAGCTCCGACTCGATCATATTGTTGACGGCGTTGCCGCCCGCGCCGCCGACGCCGAACACGGTGATGCGGGGTTTTAACTCTGATGTTTCCGGCACGCTGAGATTGATCGGCATGTGAGGGCGGCTCCACTGGCGAAACTGTTTGAAAATATTGAAAAAGCTTTAAACGTCAGACTGGCTTTTAACCCTTAATTAAAGGTTAACGAGCTGTTAATTTTTAGCCAGCCGCCAAGAAAAGGCGAACGGTTTAACTCTTCCGTAGAAAGGCGATTTTGCAATGCTGCTTCACTTGTCCACATGGCGCGAGGTTGAGGATTATCTCCAACGCTCCAAGGCCATCCTGATCCCCATCGGCTCGACGGAGCAGCACGGCCCGAACGGTTTTCTGGGCACCGATGCGCTGTGCCCGGAAATCATCTCCCACGCCGCGGCGGACACGGCAGAAATGCTCGTGGGGCCGACGTTCAATGTGGGCTGCGCCCAGCACCATTTGGCCTTCGCCGGCTCGATGACGCTGCGCCCCTCGACCATGATCGCCGCGATGGAAGACTGGACCGCCTCCCTGCAACGCCACGGGTTCGAGAGGGTCTACTGGCTGAACGGCCATGGCGGCAACATCGCCACCATCAACGCAGCGTTTGCGGAAATTTACGCCCACCGTAGTTTTGAAAAGCCCGGCGGGACGGCGAAAGCCGACCTGCGTTTGAAGCTAAAAAACTGGTGGGAGCTGTCCGGCGTGATAGAGCTGTGCCAACGGCTCTACCCCACGGGCCATGGCTCCCACGCCACGCCGTCGGAGGTCGCTGTCACCTATTACGCCTACCCGGAGGCCGTAAAAACCGCTGAGATGACGCCGCAGATTGCGCCGAACGCCGCGTTCCGCGATGCGGAGCATTACCGCAGCGTGTTCGCAGACGGACGGATCGGCTCCGACCCCAGCCTCGCCACGCCGGAAGACGGCGGGCGCATCGTCGAGGCGGCCGCCGCGGCTTTGGCGGAAGACTTTGAACGGTTTTCGAAAACGGCGTAGCTGGGGCAAGAACGCTTTTCACAACCGAAACAAGGGGCCCGCCTTCCCTCCCTCACCCTTGCGGGCAGGGCGATCGCATATGGAACATCTGATGTTGGCGCGGCGCGGCGCAGCGTCTCACCTCTCCCCGAAGGGGATTGTTGCGAAACATGCGAAGCATGATGTGTTGTTTTTTTGTTTTGTCGGGAGGTTTTCATGGAGCGTATGTCAGGTCAGCTTGGGTTTGCAGATGCGGCGGTGGCGCGCCATGGGGCGAATGCGCGGCTTGACCGG
>JBCDBL010000124.1:0-11590 GCA_039183635.1 Pseudomonadota bacterium | reverse complement strand
CGCGGACCCTAAGAACAAAGGCGGTTGGCGGATTATCGTGGCGATCGCCGACGTCGCCTATTACGTGCCCCCAGGCTCCGCCCTCGACAAAGGCGCCGCGGCCAGGGGCAATTCGGTGTACCTGCCGGACCGCGTGGTCCCGATGCTGCCGGAGCGGCTGTCGAACGGCCTCTGCTCCCTGCGGGAGGGAGAGGATCGCCCCTGCCTTGCCGTGGAGATGATCTTCAACAAAAGCGGGCGCAAGCGGGGCCATAAATTCCTGCGCGCCATCATGCGCTCTGCGGTGAAGCTTTCCTACGAGGAAGCGCAGACCGCCTTTGACGGCGCCCCGTGCGCCACCGCAGCCCCCTTCGCCAAGGACGTGTTGGCGCCGCTTTATTCCGCCTACAAAGCGCTTGTAAAAGCGCGGGAGGCGCGATCTCCCCTCGACCTCGATATGCCGGAGCGTCGGATCGTGTTCAAAGACGGCAAAGTGGACGGCGTTAAGCTCCGGGACCGGTTCGACGCCCACCGCCTCATCGAAGAATGCATGATCCAGGCGAACGTCGCGGCCGCCGAAACTCTGGAGGCGGCCCGCCTGCCCTTCATCTACCGCGTTCATGATGAACCGGACCCGGAAAAACTGGAGGCGGCCCGGGATTACCTTCAGAGCATCGGCTACCCCTTCGCCAAAGGCCAGGTGGTGACCGCCAAAACCTTCAACGAGATCCTCGCCAAGGCCAAAGAACGCGATGAGTCCGAGCTTGCCGGCCTCGTCGTCCTCAGGTCCCAATGCCAGGCGGTATACACAACCGACAATGCCGGGCATTTCGGCCTGAACCTTCGCCGATACGCCCATTTCACCTCCCCCATTCGTCGCTATGCGGACTTAACGGTGCACCGTGCGCTCATCAAGGCTTGCAAACTCGGCTCTGACGGCGCGAAAGACATCGACGCCGAGGCGCTGGAGGAAACGGCTCAGACCATTTCCAACTTTGAACGCCGGGCGATGGCGGCGGAGCGGGACAGCGTCGACCGGTTCATGGCCGCCTGGCTCCAGGACCGTGTGGGCGCCGAATTCGACGCCCGCATCGCCGGGGTCACCCGGTTCGGCGTTTTCGTCAGGCTGGAGGAGACAGGGGCCGACGGCCTTATCCCGATCCGGACTCTGGGAACGGAGTATTACCGCCACGAGGAAGCCGTCCACGCCCTTGTGGGGGAGACCACTGGCCGCGCCTATCGCCTCGGCCAGAAAGTCCGGGTGCGTCTGGAAGAGGCGACGCCCGTCGCCGGCGGTCTCGTTTTCGACATGCTGAGCCCGCCGGGTCCTGCGCCGAAAACGCGCAAAAGCAGTGGGCGCAAGGGCCGGGGACGCAAAGACGCAGGCCGCAAAAGCGGCGCCCGGAAGGGCAAAAGCCGAAAGGGCGGCGCTTCCAAACGCGGACGAGCGCCCGGCGGCGGCAAAAGCCGACGCTAGAGCACGTCTCGTTTAGTGGGATTCACACGACGTGGTCTAAGGCCTCGTGGACAATTGAAATTATTTCGTCATCCCGAGCGCCGCCCGAGGCATGCTCGAACTGATCCAAATCCGCCAGGATTTGGGGCGCAAACCGAGCGATCCAGTATCGGGCGCTCCACGATCCGGCTTTATTGAGACAGATCCCGGATCGCTCAGCTTGCCAACGAAATCAAAGATTTCGGATAAACTGGCGTCTGGGATGACTGGAAAGAAGGCCTAATTGTCAACAGGCTTTAGATCTTTGTTTGACGGTCGAACACGTGTTCGACCTTTTACGTAAAAACCGGTATCCGCTTTTGCGCGACACGCTTTAGAGTCGTTTGCGTACGATGCGATTCAGCCGAACCGCGGGCCAAAGAACGTGGTTAATCGCCTGAACCTCCGGATCCGCCCCCCGCGACGCTTCGCCGCGCGGCCTGACGTCCGGTTGCGCACGGCCTTTGCACTGCTCATCTTTGTGAACAGTTGTAGAGCAGGTGCAGTATGTCCGAAAATCTCGCCTCCCCCCATGACGTCTCAGATCCAGACGTCGCTTACCGTATGGACGCAGCGGCGCGACGCCATTATGGAGGCGGCGAAGCCGTCGAGCACAAGCGCAAAGTCTGGCCGGCGCTCTTTAAAGGCTTGAAAATGCGCTGCCCGAAATGCGGTAAAACCTCATTGTTCAAGGGGTATTTGTCCGTCAAACCTGAGTGCGAGGCTTGCGGCTGCGAACTGCATCACCACCAGGCGGACGACGCGCCCCCCTATTTTACGATCTTCATCGTGGGACATCTCATCGTCCCTCTCGCCCTTGTTTTGGAAGAGACCAATGCGCCGCCGATCTGGGTGCACTGGTCGATATGGATCCCCATGGCCATATTACTAAGCCTGGCTTTATTGCCGCCCATCAAAGGCGCGCTTGTGGGACTGCAATGGGCGATGCGCATGCACGGGTTCGCCGGCGCGCAGAAATAATATTTTCGCTCACAAGGGCGGGACATGACGGAAAACGACAAACTCACCGTTTACTACAACGGCGAATGCCCAATTTGCCGACGCGAGGTGGACGCCTACAAACGGACCGCCGAACGCAAAGGCGTCGATGTGAACTGGCGCGACATCGCCGGAGATGAAGCCGCCCTCGCCGAAAGCGGCTTCAGCGCCGACGCAGCGGCGAAACGCTTCCATGTGAAAGATGCAGACGGCGTCATGCACGCAGGCGTCGATGCGTTTCAACGTCTTTGGTTGAAATTGCCGGGATTCGGCTGGCTTGGCCGTATTTTGCAATGGCGTCCCGTCAAAAGGGCTGCAACTGCGCTTTACGAAGGCGTCCTGGCTCCGGCTTTATTCGCGATGCACAAAAGACGACAAAAGCGCAAAGGCGCGGTATGATGTCTACGGACCGGTTTGCGCCTATTATCCTATTTGACGGACATTGCGTATTCTGCTCACGCTCTATGCAGTTTATCCATCGCCATGACAAAACCGGGCGCTTGCGGTTCGCCGCTCTGCAGACCCCGGGCGGCCGCGCCTTAGCCCAGGCGCGTGGCCTTGCGGTGGACAACCCTTCGACATTTTATGTGATCTTAAAAGATGAAGTCCTTGGCGACGCTGCTGCGCTACGCTTTGTCGGCAAGCACCTGCAAGCGCCTTGGTCGATACTCGGCGCGCCGGCCTACCTGCCTTCGGCGTTCATCACCCCCCTCTACCGGACCCTTGCGCGCAATCGATACGCAATCGCCGGACGTCGCAGCGCCTGCTACGTTCCGTCGCCAGAAGAAAAAGAGCGTTTCCTGGTTTAAGCCACCAGAGGCGTCGGCGAAACATTCTAGCCAAAACCCCGTACTTCAGGCACAACGGCATGGCGGACGTTGTTTTCCTTAACAAGCGCTTCTCACCGCCATGTCCTTCACCACCGACGCCCTAACACACGCCCAACGCCGCAGGGGCCTCGCCGCGGCCATCGTCTGCGTCAGCGTCGCCGGCGCAGCGTTCGGCTTGTCAACGCCTTTGCTGGCGTTGCTTTTGGAACGCGTGGAGACGCCGTCGACGCTTATCGGGCTCAACACCTCCGTGCCGGCGCTGGCGATCCTTGCGGCGACGCCATTTTTCCCCGCCGCCATACGCCGGTTGGGTATGATCCCGTTTTTGCAAATTTGCCTGTTCGTAACGATGGCCTCTTTCGTGGCCCTCTACTTTGTCGGCGTCGACATTTGGCGCTGGCTGCCCTTGCGTTTTATCGGCGGGATCGCGATCGCAGGCCTGTTCGTGGGAAGCGAAATCTGGATCAATCAGGTCGTGAGCGAACAAAATCGCGGCCGCACCCTCGGACTGTACGCGACGGGCCTCGCCGGGGGGTTCGCTGTCGGGCCGCTGATCCTGAACGCCACAGGCGTTGACGGTTTTGCACCTTTCGCCGTCGGGGCTGTTATCATCGTCGCAGCCGCCCTGCCGCTGATCGGGGCCGTGGCGCCGGGCGAACATGACGCCGCAGAAACGGACAAGGGTCAGGCCGGCCCGACCGCTTTCAAAGCGATGGTGCTCGCAGCTCCTGTGACGTTTTTCGCCGCCGCCGCGTTCGGCGCCGTTGAGAACGCGATCTTGAACTTAACGCCCGTCTATGGCGTGAAACTCGGGCTCGGCGAAGGACCGGCGACGACGATGATCACGGTCTTCGGCCTTGGCACCATGGCCTGTCAGATCTTTATCGGCCGCCTCGCCGACCAATTTCGCCCCATATCCGTGCTGGCTGCATGCGCCGTCATCGCTGTGCTCGGCGCAGGGTTCCTCCCCATCGCCGCGACGCAATTGGCGCTGCTTTATCCCCTTTTGTTCATTTGGGGCGGCGTGGTCGTCGGCCTTTATACGGTGGGTTTGACGCGGCTTGGAAAAACCTTCAAAGGTCCGGCTTTGGCGCCGGCGAACGCCGCCTTCGTCTTTATGTACGCCCTTGGCTCCCTTATCGGCGCACCGGTCGCCGGCGCGGCGATGGATGTCCTCGGCCCCCACGGTCTGCCGCTGGCGCTGGCGGTGCTGATGTCTGTTTATCTCGGTCTGATCGCCAGCCGCTGGCGCGCCAACGGGCTATGAGCGCGGCTTGACTTCACTCGAAAGCTGGGTAAAGTCCGCCGCTCTTTGGGCCTTGAGTTGCGCCCGCGAATGCATGAATTAAAGGAAGAGGCGCGCCATGGCGAAGCCCACCACCGTCAAGATCCGCTTAAACTCCACCGCCGGCACGGGTTATTTCTACGTGACCAAAAAGAATACGCGGAACATCACCGAGAAATTGGTGAAAAAGAAATACGATCCCGTCGCCCGCAAGCATGTGGAGTTTAAAGAAGCGAAGATCAAATAGCGCTTTTGTAAAATAAGACGACGTTCCGAAAAAGCCGCCTTTAAGAGGCGGTTTTTTACTTAAAGCGCCTCCTGTTCAATCGGAATCAGGCAGACGCTTTAAGTCTTTGTTTTTTCCCATTTGCGGACGGCCAACCGTACACACTTGGCCTGGAAAGGCTTTAGACTTATCTTAAGCTGCATCGGCGACGACGCGGTTTCGCCCGCCGTTTTTGGCGTCATAAAGAGCCTCGTCGGCGCGCTGGATCAAATCCTGCGGGCTCTCAATGCCGCTGCCCGCGCCGCTGGTGGCGATGCCGATGCTAACCGTAACGTTCAGATCGGCCTCAGATTCGCCAAGAGACACGGGCTCATCAGCGATATCCTGACGCAGCCGCTCCGCAACCATGTAGGCGAAGCCTTGATCCGTATCCGGCATAACGACCACAAATTCTTCTCCACCGTATCGGCACGCCAGATCGATTCCACGCACGTTTGAAGACAAGCGCCGCGCAAACTCTTTCAGTACAAGATCGCCTGCGTCGTGCCCATAGCTGTCATTGATTTTCTTAAAGTAATCGATATCGAGGAACATCACTGACAAGGGGCGCTTTTTCGCCGTCATGCTGTCGAAAAGGGCGCGCAGATGGTTCGCCAAATAACGGCGATTATAGAGCCCCGTCAGGGTGTCGGTGACCGCAACCTCAAGGCTGAGCTGAAAATTCGTCTGCAAACGTTCCGTATAGCGCTTACGCCGTAATTGCGTTCTTACCCGCGCGGATAGTTCATTCGGGTCGATTGGCTTGACCAGATAGTCGTTCACACCCATTTCAAGGGCGCGCACAAGACGTTTGACATCATCTTTTTGCACCGCGATCAAAACCGGCGTGTGGCGCGTCTGCTCCAAAGACCGCAGTTGGGAACACAAGCGCAAGCCGTCCCCCTCCTGACGGTTCAAGTTTACAATGATAAGATCGTAATCGTTGTCGCGCGACAACGCTATCGCGGCGACCTCATCGGATTCGATCGCAACCACATGGGGCTCGCCAATCCCAAACTTCACTTTCTCCGCCTGGCGGGCGTCATCGTCGATAACAAGAATATGAGCGACTTTCTCATCATCCATCTGACGCGCGTCATCGGGCAACAGACCAAGCTCGGCGCTCGTACTTTCACGCAAGCGCAGCTCGTCCGTCATCATCTTCAGGCGCGTGAGACTTTTAACGCGGGCGAACAGCGCCACGTCCTCGACCGGCTTCGTGAGAAAATCATCGGCCCCGGCCTCCAGGCCGGCGACACGGTCAGATTGCTGGTCGAGGGCGGTCACCATGACGACCGGAATGTGCTCGGTGGCGGGATTGTTCTTTAAATGCCGACAGACTTCGAACCCGTCCATTTCCGGCATCATCACATCCAAAAGGACAATATCCGGCTGCTCCTCGGCCGCTATGGTCAAGGCGTCCGCGCCGCTCATAGCGGTCACGACCTCGAAATACTCCGCCATCAACTTGGCCTCGAGCAATTTAACATTTGGCTCAAGGTCGTCGACGACAAGAATGCGCGCCGTCATGATAGCGTCTGACGCCTCCCTAACACTTGCCTACACGACCTGTCCGACCGTGTCTGGAGGCTAGTCTTCAAGAAAATACTTCACTTTTTCTAAAAAACCGGACACGGAAATGGGTTTTGCAATGTAATCTTCGCATCCGCCCTGTCGAATCCGCTCCTCATCCCCCTTCATAGCGAAAGCCGTAACGGCGATAACCGGAATGTCGGCAAGCTCGTCGTCGTCTTTCAACCATTTCGTAACTTCAAGTCCAGAGACCTCGGGCAACTGGATATCCATCAAAATGAGGTCCGGCCGATAACGGCGGGCGAGGTCCAACGCCTCCATGCCGTCACGGGTCTGCACCGTTTCATAGCCGTAGGCGGTGAGCAGATCATGAAACAGTTTCATGTTCAGCTCATTGTCCTCGACGATCATCACGGTTTTGGCGTTTTCAGACAGGTCCAGCTTCTCCACGACGCTCATGTCTTCTCGCTTCGCAACTACTCGTTCAACATCCGAATCGGATGCCTTTGAAGCTGCATTCCACTCGAAGAACATTAATCAAATATTTAAAGCGGCGAGCCGCAAAACGCCTGAACACCTGAACAAAAGCGAAGCCTTCGCCACTTTCGATGGCTATAGTTGGTTAATTGCGCGCATAAATTTTTAGTACGTCCATGACCCCCCCAGCCAACACGCCGCAAAATTCAAAGAGCCTGTGCAGAGATTGTTTCAGTCATGGGCGGAGCGGCCTAACGCGCTGCGCCGTCTGCGGGTCCCGCCGCATGATCGCCCATGGGGAGTTAATCGGCCTGTCAATCGCGCACATTGACTGCGATGCGTTTTTCGCCGCGATCGAAAAGCGCGACGCCCCGGAGCTGGCCGACAGGCCTGTTATTGTCGGCGGCGGCAAAAGGGGCGTTGTTTCAACGGCTTGCTATGTGGCGCGCACATATGGCGTGAAGTCTGCGATGCCGATGTTCAAGGCCCTGAAAGCATGCCCCCACGCCGTGGTGGTGCGGCCAAATTTCGAAAAATATATCGAAGCGTCCCGGGCCATCCGCGCGATTATGGAAGCGGCGACGCCCCTTGTGCAGCCCCTGTCCATCGATGAGGCGTTTTTGGATTTATCAGGTACGGAACGCCTGCATGGCGGCCCGCCGGCGGAAACCCTGGCCAAGATCGCCGCCGAAGTGGAGCGTAAAGTCGGCGTCACCGTTTCCATTGGCCTCAGTCATAACAAGTTTCTCGCCAAAGTCGCCTCTGACCTCGACAAACCAAGGGGGTTTTCCGTGATCGGCAAGGCGGAGACTCTGTCCTTTCTCGCCGACAAGCCGGTGTCGTTTATTTGGGGCGTCGGCAAATCATTTTCGGCGCGGCTTGAAAAGGACGGGCTTTACACACTTGGCCAAATCCAACGAATGGAAACCAAGGCGCTCGCCGACCGTTACGGCGCCATGGGGTTGCGTCTTTCAAAACTGTCCCATGGCGAGGACGCCCGGACCGTCCATGCGCCGGAGCCTATGAAAAGCGTCTCGGCCGAAACCACCTTCAACGAAGACTTGCGCGCCGTCGCCGCTCTGGAGGACAGGCTATGGCCTTTGTGCGAGAAAGTTTCAAAACGGGCGAAGGCGAAGAACATCGCAGGCCGCGTTGTGACGCTAAAACTGAAAACGGCGAATTTTCGCATCCTCACGCGCCGGGAAAGCCTCGATCGGCCGACCAACCTCGCCCGCGCTTTGTTTAAAAGCGCCCGTGAACTTCTCAAGGCGGCGGCGGGCGCTGAAGCTTACCGGTTGATCGGCGTCGGCATATCAGACCTCACCCCCGCCGGAGAAACGGCGCAGCATGACCTGTTCGCCCACGGCGATGAGAAAACCGAAAATGTCGAACGCGCCGTCGACGCCATCCGGGCGAAATTCGGAGACGCCGCCATCAGCGCGGGCCGCGTTTTAGGAAAGACGACGCGATAGCGCTCTAATTATGCTGTTCGCCGTTGTCTTTTGTCGGCAAACGGCTCTGGCGTTTTTTCATTTTGAGCGCGTGAGACGACCTTCGTCTGATCCGCATCGCACACACCCCGCTCTGGGTAGACCCTCGCCCTTGCCCCATAACACCACCCCGTCATCGGTATGCATGTCTGAAAATCCGTACGCGCAGGCGGAAAAAACTGCCTCCTTTGGGGGAAAAAGACGCCGCTAGACCAGAGGCGAAAGCTCTATGGTTAACTGAGGAAAATAATACAATTATATGATTTTATTGTATTTTATTGAAACATGAAGAATGGCCTCCCCTTTGCGACTGCCCCTAAGACGTTTTTGACGCAATCCCATAAGGAGGCCAAAACATGCCCCAATACGCACCCTCGGTTTACAGCCTGCGCCCGGAGCAGAACCCCGTCGTCGGACGCTTCGCCGAACAGATTCGTTTGGCGTCTCTCAGCGGTCCGATTGAGGATAGATGGCGCGGTCTTTTGGAAGATGTCCTGGAATACGCCGCGGAGGCGGAGCAGCGTATCTCCGCCCAAAGCGAACGTATTTTTTATTTGGAAAATCTTGCGGAAACGGACGAGCTGACCGGTCTCATAAATCGCAGAGGCTTCAACAACGCGCTGAAACGCGCGCTCGCCAACGCCGCACGCCATGGCGAAACAGGTCTCGTGGTCTATATCGACCTTGACGGGTTCAAAGGCGTCAATGACGGTTACGGACATGCCGCCGGCGATGCTGTCTTACGCGCCGTCGCAAGAGCCTTGAAACAAAGCGTGCGCGCCACCGACTACGCCGCACGCCTCGGGGGAGACGAGTTCGGCCTTCTGCTCACCCATGCCGACGCAGAAGCTGTCGACGATGTCGTCGCAAAAATACGCAACACAGTGACCGCAGCTGAAGCGATTTACAAAGGCGCGCCTCTAAAAGTCGGCGCCAGCATCGGCTCTGCCGTTTACGGACCGCAATCCGACGCAGCTGACATACTGCGCCGGGCCGATGCGCAAATGTATCGCGACAAACATCGCTCCGCCGCAGCGTAACTATACTGTCTTGCAGGATCCGGCGTCGCGCGTCATAACCCTCCCCGATCACTGACCAAAAAGGGGAGACGAGTGTGATGAGCGACGCCGAAACGCGTTTGAAAGACCTGGGACTGACATTGCCGGAGCCGATGAGCCCCGTCGCAACCTACGCCCCTTATATTGTTACCGGATCGCTTGTGTTCGTATCGGGTCAAATCTCCATCAACGGCGAGGGCGAGTTGACCACCGGCAAGGTCGGTGCGGATCTTTCGATCGAAGAAGGCCAGGCGGCGGCGAAACTCTGCGCCCTGAACCTCATCGCCCAGGTGAAAGACGCCTGCGGCGGCGATTTATCCCGGGTGAAGCGCGTCGTAAAACTTGGCGGATTCGTCAATTGCGGCCTGGACTTCGCCGACCAGCCGAAGGTCATAAACGGCGCATCGGACCTCATGGTCGCCGTTTTTGACGACGCCGGCCGCCAAGCCCGCGCCGCTGTAGGCACCCCCAGCCTGCCCTTTAATGTGGCCGTGGAAGTCGACGCCATTTTTGAAATCGACTAAGGCCTGTCCAGGCAATTGAAATTATTCCGTCATCCCGGACGCCGTCCGAGGCATGCTCGAACTGACCCAAATCCGCCAGGATTTGGGGCGCAAACCGAGCGATCCGGGATGACTGGAAAGAAGGCCTAATTGTCAACAATCTTTAGATTTTTGACGGTCGAACAAGCGTTCGACCTTTTTCACAAAAACCGGCGCATACTTTTGCGCGGCACGCTCTAACGCGCAAACGCGCTCACGAGGCTGTGCGTTGACCCCTTAGGCGAGCGTCGCTTAAGTCAAGCGGTTAAGACCAAATCGCGAAAGGGGGGAACGCATGACCATCGAAGGCGTATTGATCAAAACGGCCGCAATGGCGATCGCGGCCGTCGCCCTTGGCGGATGCGTCTGGTTGAAAACCGCGCCGGAAGAGGCGAACGGCGAGGCCGCATCACCGCCAATTCTTGCGCCCCTAAACGGCGCGCCGGACGTCGTCGACGCGGAGGATTGGCGTGAACGCCGCGCGCCGCTGTTGCGGGAGTTATTTCAATCCTACGTCTACGGCTATTTCCCACCGCCCTCCAAAGCGTCAATTATCGACCAGCGGGTCGTCAGCGAAAACGCCTTTAATGGCGCGGCCCGCGTGGAAGAATTGATGGTGAAAGCGCCAAACGCCGAGGGTGAAGTTCAGTTCGGCGTCGTTCTCATCACGCCTACAAATGTCCCGGGGCCATTGCCCGTCATCATTGCACAGAACTTTTGTGGAAATCATAACGCTGTTCCCCTTAACGGCGTCACACGCTCGAAAAACGCGCCGGGTATGTGTGACGGGAGTTGGGCCGAACCCATTATTATCCGCATTCTTGGCGAGCATATTCAAACCGCACCGCTCGAAAAAATCATCGAACGCGGTTACGCTTACGCCGCTGTTTACCCTGGCGATATCGTACCGGATAAAGATGAAACTGCGCAGTCGGCCCTTGCCGCCTTCCATACGACGCAGGACAAGATGAAACGCTGGGGCGCCATCGGGGCCTGGGCCTGGGGCGTGTCGCGCGTCGTCGATGTTTTAGAGACCCTTGACCGCTTTGACGCCGATAAAATCGCAGTATACGGGCACTCTCGCCTCGGCAAATCCGCCCTTGTTGCGGCGGCATACGACGAGCGCATTGATATCGTGCTCGCCCACCAGTCGGGAACGGGCGGCGCCACCCTTACACGCTCCAAAGCAGGTGAAAGCTTAAAGCAGATCACCACAAGCTACCCCCACTGGTTCGCCCCGATCTACGCGGCCTATGCGGGCCGCGAGGGGGACCTGCCCATCGACCAGCACATGTTGATCGCGTTGATCGCGCCGCGGCCTGTGTTGCTCGGCAACGCGCGCCGGGATGTGTGGTCGGACCCGGTCGGCGCCTTTCGGGCCGCCGAAGGCGCCGATCCGGTCTACGAATTGTTTGGCGGGAACGGGCTCGACCAACCGAATCTTGTCGACATTAACTACGATGCGGACATCGCCTTTCATATGCGGCCCGGCGGACATGGCGTGAACGGCGCCGATTGGGAAGCGTTCCTGAGCTTTCTCGATGCTCAAACGGACACCGGCAATTAAATACACACGATAATCGTCATTCCAAAGCCTTTCCGGACGGCGAACCGCACACACTTCGCCTGGAAACGCT
>JBCDBL010000123.1:0-11714 GCA_039183635.1 Pseudomonadota bacterium | reverse complement strand
TCATCAGCCAGAACCCGGCTGGCGGATCTTCCGTCGCGCCAGGCACGGCGGTTGACCTTGTCGTTTCGTCCGGACCGGCTCCGGTGAACGTTCCTGACGTTACGGGCCTCAGCCAGTCCTCCGCTTCCGCCGCCCTCACCGGCGCTGGCCTTGTGGTCGGCAACGTGACGAACGCGAACAGCGACACGGTTCCGGCCGGCGACGTCATCAGCCAGAACCCGGCTGGCGGATCTTCCGTCGCGCCAGGCACGGCGGTTGACCTTGTCGTTTCGTCCGGACCGGCAGGGCCGCAAAAAGGCGATGCAGACAATGATGGCGATATTGACCGCAACGATCTCACGCTGATCGGTCGTGCGCGCAACCAGCCGGCGTCTGGTCCGAACGATCCACGCGACTTTAACAGCGACGGCGTTATCAACGTGCTCGATGTTCGCCAAGCGGCGCAGGCCTGTACTTTGCCGCGTTGTGCGATTGTTCCCTAACGCCCCTTAGACATAAGTCATAACCATTGAACCGCCGCCCTTTAAGACGGGCGGCGGTTTTGTTTTCGCGCGACGTAAGATTGTTACTGCTTTTTAATGGGCCGCCATGTTTACGCGTGGCTTAAACGGAGATAGCTCACTCTTTTTAGATTCAGCATGAGCAGAAAAATGAAGAAATTGAAGTCGATGGCGCAATGGAGCGGCGCAATGTTAAGCGCTGCAGCGGTTGTGATCGCAAGCCCCGCAATAGCGGACGGCTACACAATGAACGGCGCGCAAGTCGCGCCGGAGATGCAACAGCTTATGGCTTTTTACGGCTTTGGACCGGGCGCTTACTATATCGATCAGTATGGAAATTATGGTATCTCCGGACAATCTCCCAGCGGGAACATAACTGGCGGCCCCGTTAATGGCTGGGCCGGAGCGGAGCCGACAGGTATTGCAGGGAATACATACGCCCAAGCCTACGCCTATGGCGTTACCGGGGTTCGGATTTTCTGGATCTACTCCCCAGGCCTCTTCTCAGAAGCGACCGGCGGTTCCTCGGGTTATGTTCATATTTGTCCTGGCAATGTTTACCACGCAACGTCCGAAGGGGCGACGAATGTCGGCGGCGGTTACGGCGATACGGGCTGGGGCGGTGTGGCCGGGACCTCACGCACAAACGGGCGATGGGGCATAGAAGAAGGGCCGAACGGGCCTGTCCTCGCCGTATACGATAACTCAGGCGGCGCCCAGCGCGTGCCGATCGTTACAATGTTGCAAGGCCGGTGGAAATACGGTCAGTTCACGTACGCTTCCGAAGTGGCCAAGGCGTCTTGCTAAAGGCGTCTTAAAAGCACTACCAATGACTTAAAGAACCGCCTCACATCGGATTGAAGCGACGACGCTTTAGACGTTTGCAGAGGGACCAGGCCAAGCCTTTGAGATCTCAGCTCCGGTAAGGTCGAAGGCTTCTTATGTCTGGCCAAACGCCGCTTTTTTCCAGTCAATCGGTCGGCATTCGCTTGAGGTCCGGGCAATATAGACACGTACACGAATTTTATAACCCGCTCGATCTTTCACACAAAATCCATAATGGCGACGCAACAGGCATCTGCTTGTTTAGATGCGTGTTTAAAGAACTCAGTTGCAATTAAGAATGCTTATCATTATTAATGGTCTTGTTTTAACAATTGGGGACCATGCTATGACATTCAGATCTGACCTTGCCGCAGGCGCATCGCTTGCGGCTCTCGCCCTTGCTGCGCCTGCCCTGGCGCAGGATGAGGCGGCTGCGCAAGAGGAAAGAGTTGCGGTAGAGGACAACATAATCGTGACGGGCCGCGGGCAGCGGTTATACCGTGTGGGTGAAACGGATACGGGTCGGCTGCCCACAGACCCCCTGTCCTCCCCCATCTCCATAACCACGATCAATGCCGATCTCATTCTTGACCAGGGCGCACGGGATGCCCAAGACATTTACCGCAATATTTCCGGCGTCAGCGTCTTCAGCTACGCGGGCGTTACGGCGCGCGGTTTCCGGCAAGAGGAGATTTTCTTCGATAATCTGCGCGGCGATCCCTATGCCGGTTTCGCCGTGCCGCAACTGTTCAACGTTGAGCGCGTGGACTTTCTGAAAGGCCCAGCCGGCATGCTTTACGGCCCCGGCGCGCCAGGCGGCATTTTCAACTATGTCACCAAGAAGCCTACAGAAGAATTTTCCGGCAGGGTCGCAGGCATATACGGAACCGAAGCGCGGTATGGCGGATCTTTTGAGATCAATGGCGCGCTTCCAATTGACGGCGTCGTCGGCCGTCTCGGCGTCTTTTACGAAGACCGCAATACGCCGCGTAAAAACACCGGCAGCGAGACCCTTATCTATGATGCCGGCCTCGGCTTTGACCTTGGCTTTGCAAACCTCACCCTGCAAGGCACACGCTACGAACAGGACCTTGAGGGCAACCGTCTGCGGGGCGTGCCGACGGATAACGCCGGAAACTTCCTCACCGACCGGCGCTGGAACCACAATGAGCCCGATGACTTTCTTGATCTTGTCTCCAACAATCTGCAAGCCATCATCGAAGGCGACATCGGCGACGCGGTCACTTGGGATATGGCCGTGCGGTATACGGACAGCGAGGAAAACCAGGAGTACCACGAGCCAAGAACGCTTGAGGATACAGATGCGGATGGCGTTTTTGATTTCGTGTCCGTTCGAGAATTTCGCGACCAGACTCGTGCGGAAGAAAGTATTAGTTTTGGCGCGAATGCGATCTGGTCGGCAAGTTTCGGCGCAATCGATAACAGGCTTCTTGTCGGCGTCGACCACTTCGACGGCGAAGCTGTGTTTGATTACGATCGCGCACGGGGAACCGGCGACAACGTACAAGGACTGAGTTTGATTAACCCTGAATATGGGCTTTCCGACCGAAGTACTTATGTGTTGACGACGATCGCCAACGACCGTCCGTCTGATCAAAAGCGTCAGGGGTTTTATGTCCTGGAGGAAGTTACGTATGGCGACTTCACGCTGACCGGTGGATTTCGGTATGATAAATTTGAAGATACCGCCATCGTTGACGGTGCTTCAACACCGTTTGAAGACGAGAACGTAACATTCCGTGCTGGGGCGGTTTACCGTGTTCTTCCCGATGTTTCGGTTTTTGCACAGTGGGCGGAAAGCTATGAACCGCAAGGCATCGGCGACCAGGATGGTTTGCGGGGCGGGCCTTTTGATCCATCGGAAGGTGAAATCTTTGAAGGCGGCGTCAAAACCCAGCTCATGGATGGAAGGCTCCAATCGTCGCTGTCGTTTTATGAGATCACGCGCACCAACTTGTTGCAAAATTCCGGCGAAGACCCGGGCATGGACGGCTTTGACGATCTTATCGCTTTCGGCGAAGTGACGAGCCAAGGCGTCGAGTTCGACGTTACAGCGGACGTTACGCCCGATTGGGTGTTCACCGCCTCTTACGCCTACAACGACGCCAAGGTGACGGCCGACACGGAAGAAAGCGGGATAGACCGCGTTCGCAATCGCGTCGGAGATCGGTTCGCCAACGCGCCGAAGCATCAATTCGGCTTCTGGACCCGGTATCAGGTTCCAGCCATCGATACAGCCTTCGCCTTCGGCGGCGATTATGTGAGCGATCAGTTGAGCTTGAGCGGTCAAACCGTTCAAGCTTATTTCATTTTCGATACATCGATCATCTGGACCCCCGGCCCTGTGGACGTGATGCTGCGCGTCGATAATTTGTTCGATGAGACTTATGCGTCTTCAGGTTTTCTTGAGAGAACGGGAAGCTTCCCAGGCGATCCGCGCTCCGTCTTCCTCGAAATTTCCAAGCGCTGGTAAAACCGGCGGACTAACGACGCATTTTGCACCGCTTTATCCGCCGCCATCCACAAAGATGGCGGCGGATCTCTTTTGAGAATGCGAATTATTACTGTATAATATACCGCATGAATGTTGTGGAAAACACGTTTGCAAGTCTTTGGCCCTGGGTGCGGCGCAGGCGCATGACGGCGCGCATCATGGCGGCCGTTCCGGGCAATTACGTGCTCACAGCTTTGTTGACCGCTTGCATTGCGCGGCTTTTGCCGGCGCCTCCAGCAGACGCCAGCATGACGGCGCTTTTGTTGTCGTTTCTCATATTTCCGGCACTCGCCATCGCTATTTTTTCCGTGCGCTCCGTTGTTCGCATCTGGATCTATATTGGTGCGGCTATAGCAGCGTTCAGCGTTTTGCTTTTTGTTTCATTGTCGGCCGGGGGCCGGTTGTGAAACAGTCTTTGCGCCAATCCATGTCCGTGTTGCATACGTGGTCCGGTCTTATTGTCGGCTGGTTGTTGTTTGCAATCTTTTTGACGGGAACCTGCGCCTATTTCCAAGAGGAAATTACGAAATGGATGCAGCCGGAGCTTACGACGCACGCCGACTCTGATCTCGCGGCGATAAACGCCGTAGAATATCTTCAGGAGACCGCGCCGGATGCGCAAACATGGTTCATAGGACTGCCCGACGACAGAAAAGCGACGACGCGGCTGTTCTGGCGGCCGGGTGAAAACGCAGACCCTTCTGCGCCGACAAGGGCCGTCCTGGACGGTCAGGGCGCGGCCGCTGAGATACGCGACACGCAAGGCGGCTTTTTTCTGTATCGCTTCCACTTCGATCTTCATTACATGCCAGCCATCCTGGCGCGTTATCTCGTCGGTATTGCGGCGATGACGATGCTGATCGCCATTATTTCCGGCGTCATCACCCACAAAAAGATATTCATCGATTTCTTCACGTTGCGGTTCGGAAAGGGCCAACGCAGCTGGCTCGACGCCCACAATATGTCAGCGGTGTTCGCCCTGCCCTTCTTTTTGATGATCACCTATACAGGTTTGGTGACGTTGGCGTCGATGTACATGCCCTTCGCCATAACCGCGAATTACAAATCCGCAGGCGATTTCTTTCAGGAGGCGTTCTTTTCGCCCGACAACGCATCGCCGAGCGGCATGCCTGCTGAAATGGCGCCGATGAGCGATATTCTGCGGGTCGCCGCGCAGCGATGGGATGGCGCGAAAGTCGGCGATATCCGCATCATCAGTCCAAACGACGAAAACGCCATCGTTGTTTTAAGACGATCCACCAGCGAAGCCATTGGCGACCGTTCGCCGCAGATTATCTTAAACGGCGTGACCGGAGCGCTTATCAAGGCTTCGCCAGACCAAAGCGCCGCCCTTGCAACCGAAAGCTTTTTTGTGGGACTGCACGCCGGCCGTTATGCGGACTGGGGCTTGCGATGGCTCTATTTTCTGTCTGGCCTCGGCGGGGCGACCATGATCGGCACGGGTCTTGTTTTGTGGACGAACAAACGCGCCCTTAAAAATCAAAAAGCGGGGAAGACGCCGTTTGGTTTTTGGCTGGTCGAACGGTTGAATATCGCCACGCTGGTCGGATTGCCCGCCGGTCTTGCGGTTTTCTTTTTGGCGAACCGTTTGCTTCCCCTTGATATGGAAAACAGATCGGATTGGGAGATTAACTTTCTTTTCATCGTCTGGGCCGGAGCGTTCGTCTGGGCGGCGGGCCGGCCAGCGCGCCGGGCCTGGGCGGAGATGCTCGGCTTGTCCGGGGGGATGTTTCTTCTCGTTCCCATCGTCAACGCCGCAACGACGAGCAGGAACCTCTTCGTCAGTTTAGGGAACGGCGACTGGGTGTTCGCAGGCTTTGACGCCGCGATGCTTTTCTTTGCAAGCGCCTTCGGGTATGCGGCGTTCAAATGTTTAAAAGTAAAGCGTCCCGCGCCAAGGCCTGTGTTAAACAAGCGCGCCGGACTGCCCGCCGAATGATCCATGTCTTTGCTATTGTGATCGCCGCCATAGGCTTTTTGTGCCTGGCGTCATCGATGCGGCGTCACGCGGGCGTGTTTTTCCCCGCCAGTGACCTGACTGCGCGCAGAAAGTTTCACCTTCGCTTGGCCGGAACGCTCGTCCTTGCAAGCATGATTGCGGTCAATGCGTTCGCTTTCGGTGTCGTTGTCGGTTTGATCACCTGGTTCGGTCAGCTGACGATAGCTGCTGCTGTTTGCGTTTTAGGTCTGCAAATCAAAGAAGGCGTTATGAAGAGCTTATAGTTGGCTGACGTAAAGCCTCGCCCTACTACAAGAGCTCAGCCTAACGCCGCAAGCCTTGCGCCAGCGAACCCAGATCCGCCGTTATCTCTTCCGCATGCGCCTCACGATCCAAGATCGCCCGGAACGCCGGCGGACAATCGACGTCGCGGCCGATCAGGGGCTCTACGGTTTCACGGAACTTGTACGGGTGCGCCGTGGCGGCGATGATCCAGGGGGCCGCCCTCTCCTCGTCCGACAAGCTCGCCAGGATTTCAGCGGCGGTGGCCGTATGCGGGCACCACACTTCATCGTAAGCGGCGTAATCTGTCTTGATGCGGGCCTGAATGGTCGCGTCATCCACGGAGGCGGCGCTGACGCCTGATGCGGCGAGGTCGTCGGTGAGGAAAAGCTTTAGCCGGTCGAAATTGTTCGGCGCGCCGACGTCCATGGCGTTGGCGAGGGTCGCGACCGAGGGCCGCGGTTCGTAGGCGCCGGTGGCGAAGAATTCCTCAAGGGTTTTGTTGGCGTTGGTGGCGAGGATCACCTTGCCGATGGGAAGTCCCGCCCCCCTGGCCCAGACGCAGGCGACGGCGTTGCCGAGATTGCCCGTGGGGATGATGTAATTCGCCTTTTGTCCGTGTGCGCGCCAGATCTTCAAGGCGCTTTCGGCGTAATAACCCATTTGCGGCATCAGACGGCCGAGATTGATGCTGTTCGCCGAGGTGAGGCCCAACTCCTCCGTCAACGCCTTGTCGGCGAAGGCCTGTTTCACAAGGGCCTGGCACGCGTCGAAATCGGCATTGACGGCGAAGCTTTTGACGCCCCCGCGCCAGCAGGTGAGCTGGTGTTCCTGGAACGGCGAAATCCGGCCCTTGGGGAAGAGGATGCCGACATGGACGCCTTCCTTGTCCTCAAAAGCGCCGCCGACGGCCCCGCCGGTATCGCCGGAGGTGGCGGCGAGGACGGTGAGCGGCGCGCCGGGCGCGCGCAGGCGCTCCATCGCCGCCGCCAGAAACCGGGCGCCGTAATCCTTGAACGCCCCCGTGGGACCGTGGAACAGTTCCAGGACATAGGTTTTGCCGTCGTCGCCGACGGGCTTCAGGGGCGCCGGGAAATTGTAAGCGCTGGCGCAAATGGCGCCGAGGTCCGGCGCCAGACGGTCGCCTTCGAAAAACGGCGCGAGCAGCGTTTCAGCGATAGCTTTAAGGTCATCTGCATTATCGAAGGCTGCAATATCCAAGCTCGGAAAGCTTGCGGGAATAAAGAGCCCGCCGTCGGGCGCCGCGCCCTGGCGGATAGCGTCGGCGATGGCGAAGGTTTCGGCCCCTTCGTTCCGTGTGGTGATGTACTTCATGTTTCAACCAGTTCCGCGCCCGGGGACATTAAAGGCGCTTCATACAAATGATATCCGACGCCGACGGCGTCCTGGGCTTCCACCATGGCGCCGCGGACCGCATCGGCGATTTCTTCCGGCGCCCAGGCGAAAACCGACGGTCCGCTCCCCGACAGGGAGCAGGCGATGGCCCCGGCGTCGAACGCGGCTTTTTGCACGGAGGCGAAGTGCGGGAATGTCGGCCCCCGGACGGGTTCGGCGATGAGGTCCCGCATCGAGCGCTTCAACAGCTCAAGGTCGCCTGTAAAACAGCCGGCGGCGAAATTGCCCACATGCTTGCCGTGGACGATGGCGGTCTGGAGCGACGTCGCTTCGGGCAGCATCTGGCGCCCTTCCCGGGTCTCGGCCTTCAAATCCGGATGGATCAAAATGCACCGGACGTCAGTCGGGCATGGCAACGGCGTCACCGGCGCCCCGCCCGGCGGCGCGATCATGGCGAGACCGCCGAACAGGCTCGCCGCCACATTGTCGAGCGGCGGATCTTCGCTGGAGGCCGCCTCCCCCTCCAGGGTGTACGGAAACAAAGCGCCGCGGGTCAGGGGCTTGTCCAGAAGCGCGTTCGCCGCAACGACGCTGGCGACGGCGGAGGCCGCCGAGCCGCCCATGCCGGCGGACATGGGCACGCCTTTGTCGATGTCGATTTTCACGCCGAAGGAGGCGTCTTCGTCGCGCAACAACGCTGCAACGCCGCGCAGGGCCGTATTTCGGTTGGGATCGGCCGGCAATGTGTCGAACAGGCCGGAGACGTCTCCAAGATGAACGCCAGGCTCGGCGACGCGGGTTGCGGTTGCGGCGTCGTAGGCGACGGCGAAGGATTGGCCGAGAATATCGAAGCCCACCGCGACATTGCCGATGCTGGCGGGGGCTTTCGCAACCGCCGCGTCAAGGCCGCCTGCGGGCCGGGCGCTGAAAATATCGTCGTCGTTCACTGTCGCCTCGTTCCCGTTCCTCTAAGGCTGGGCCTAGAATGAAAGCCCCGCGGATTCAAGGGGCGCGCCGGAAGAAATCAGGCGCGCAGCTTATCCTCCGGCGTCGCCGGACATCGCCTTTTTCCGCCAGACATCCATGATGTCGGCGAAGACGGCTTCAGACGTGGGCCAGCGGCCGGCGCCCTTGCCTGTCAGGGTGACGACGCCGCCGTCCTCGTAATAGATTTTTGCGCAACCCGCCTCGGCTTTGGCTTTAGCGAAGGGCGAGGCGGCGTCCACCTCCTCCAGACGAACGGCGAGAGAGAGGCCGTCATCGTTTTTTTCGCAGCGTGCGATTTGTTTCACCGCCTTGCCGCGGCGAACGGCGTCCGCGACGGCGCCGTCCTTTAACGTGCGCAGGCTCTCCGCCGCAACCTCATCCATCGGAACTGAAACGCCGAAGGCGTGGCGGGCGAGAATGGCGAGCTTCTCCGCCGCGTCCCGACCGTCCACGTCGGCGGACGGATCGGCTTCGGCGAAGCCTTTGTCCTGGGCGGTCTTGACGGCGGCGTCCAAAGATCCGCCCTCCTCCAATTTGCCGAGAATGAAGTTGCACGTGCCGTTCAACAGGGCTTCGATCTTGCGGATCGGGCGCTTTCCGGCGCTGCGGTCGATCTCTTCAATCACCGGGATCCCGCCGGCGACGGCGGCCGAATAGCGCAAGCTCGCGGCGGCGCCCGCTGCTTCGACAAGCTCAGGGTAATGATACGCCACAAGAGTTTTGTTCGCGCTCACCACATCTGCGCCCCGCTTCAGGGCGTCGATGACATGATCCCGGGCGTCTGTAAGCCCCCCAATCAGCTCCACCACAAGGTCTGCGCCTGACGTCCCGACGCTTGCGGCGTCGGATGTGAGGCGATCCTTATGGGCGATCACGCCTTGATATTTTTTCGGCGAGCGAACAAGGACATTTACGATCTCAAAATACTCCGGGTGCTTGATCAGGTGCTCATACACCCCGCGCCCAACAGCGCCGAGGCCTAAAAGAGCAACTTTCAAACGCGGCGGGGCGGCGGCGATATGGAAGGTTGTGTCCAGATCGCCCACAAGGGTTGCGTCTTCCCGCCCGTAAGACGCCACCTCCAACGTCTGCCCACGCTCTTTTGCTTCCGTAACCGCTTTGGGTTGAACGACAGCGCCGCCGACCTCGACGCATATATCCCAGGAGGTGGTGGCGAAACGGCCGGGACTTTCACCCTCAGCCTTAGGGTCGGCCTGGTAAACACCGTCCACATCCTTCAGAAGACGGACGCGATCCGCCTCCAATTCTTCGGCGAGGAAAACAGCGGTCAGGTCCGTACCGCCGCGACCAAGGGCTGCAAGGCGGCCCTTCTCGTCATAGGCCAGAAACCCCGGCGCAACGACGACGCCGACCTCGGACAGACGCGCCTTCAGCCAGGCTGCATCGACGGAGGCGAGGTTCGCATCAAGAAGATCGCCCTCGGCCGTCAGTCCGAAATCCTGGGGGTCTGCAAGAACGGCGGCGACGCCGATCCGCGACAAGGCAAGCGCCGTCAACGCTGCAGCCTTGTATTCTCCGACGCGCAGCAACTTTGGAAGGTGTTCCGGGTTCGGCGTCTCTTCAAGGTCTTCGGCAAGACGCAGCAAATCTCCGGTTTCCCCGCCAATGGCCGACATTACAGCAACAACGCGCCACCCTTCCCGCACATGGCGGTAAATCTCGTTAGCGACCCGCGTGACGTCGTCCGGCGTCTGGAAGACCGAGTGGCCAAACTTCAAAACGGCTATGGGCGGTGCATCAGGCGAATCGGCGGCTGCTGCGCTGCGTCGCTCCGCCAAACTTACGATTTCATTGCTCTGCGTCATATCTCGTCCTCGTCCCCTGCTGATCGTCCTTGTCTAAACCGCATAAGAAAAAACCCCGCGTCCTTCGGGAGCGGGGCCTGTTTAAGCGCATGTGAAACGTGTCAGCGTTTCGCGCGGCCCCTGCGCCCGCCGATACCGGTGCTAATTGTCGTCATGGTGGAAGGCGCGCGCGATTGCGAAAGCGCTGTCAGGGACAGGGCCGCCGTTAAAGCCAATGCTGCAATCACAAAGATCATAATCGTCTCGTTCGCCTTTATAGCGGGCAGAATGGTAGCTGAAAGCGCCGCCGTCAAGCTCTGTCCGCGCATTAACCATGAGATCAGTCCGCAGCGCCCCGCTCAACGGCCATCAGCGCTGTTTGCAGGGCGGCGATGAGATCGTCCGGCGTCTCCAGGCCGATGGACAGGCGCAGCAGCCCATCGCCAATGCCGGCGCGGGCGCGGGCCTCCGGCGCCATGGCGGAGTGCGTCATGGTCGCCGGATGGGCGATGAGGCTTTCAACGCCGCCCAGGGATTCTGCAAAGGAAAACAGCCCGAGATTGTCGATGAACGTTTTCACCGCGGGCGTCCCGCCTTTTAAGTCAAAGCTAAGCATGGCGCCGAAGCCTTTTTGCTGACGCTTGGCGACCTCGTGGCCGGGATGACTCGGCAGGCCTGCATAGTAAACCCGCTCGACATGATCGGACTTCGCCAGAAAAGTCGCAATTTCCCCAGCCGTCGCTTCCTGCCTATCCATTCTGGCGAACAGGGTGCGCAGACCCCGGAGCGTCTGGTAGGCGTCGAAGGGCGATCCTGTCACCCCGACGCAATTCGCCCACCAGCTGAGGTCCTCGTGCAACCCCTCCGTCGCGGAGACAACGGCGCCGCCGATAATGTCGGAATGGCCGTTGATATACTTCGTTGTCGAATGGATCACCATATCGGCGCCGAAGGCGATCGGGGTCTGACGCGCCGGCGACAAAAACGTATTGTCCACCGACACAAGCGCGTCGACGGCCTTGGCCTTCAAACAAATCGCCTCCAGGTCGACAATTCGCATCAGCGGGTTGGTCGGCGTTTCCAGGTGCACAAGGTCGGGTTTGCGCGTCAAAGCAGCGTCAAGTTCGCTCAAATCGGAGGCGTCGATATAGGCGACGTCGAAATCGCCGCGGCTCCTGCGCGCTTCGAGCAAGCGGTAGGACCCGCCGTAGCAATCCTTCGGCGCGACAATCAGCCCGCCCCGGGGCACGCGGGAGAAGGCGAGATCGACAGCGGCCATGCCCGATGCGGTGATGACGCCGCCCGCGCCGCCTTCAAGCTCCGCCAGAGCCCTGCCCAGAAGGTCCCGTGTGGGGTTTCCGCTCCGGGAGTAATCATACTCCCGCTTGTCGTTGAAGCCGTGAAACGAGTAGTTCGCCGACAGATATAAGGGCGGCATCACCGCACCGTAAGAGGTGTCTTCATCGACGCCGATGGTGGCGGCG
>JBCDBL010000122.1:0-11830 GCA_039183635.1 Pseudomonadota bacterium | reverse complement strand
GAATCGTAGCCGGGGCTGGTTTTTAAGCTCCATCGCTTGTTAAAACGTGTCCGCGTTGCTTGTTTAGTCCTCCTTGCCCGTGCCATACTTTCCGTAACTGGGAGAGCGCCGATGCCTTCAGAACCTGCGCCATCTTCGTCTGCAGCGCGCTTGCAGCGCATAAGCGATTGGCTGTTCCAGACCGCTTTGCCGTTTTGGGCGGAACGGGGAATGGACCCGGTTCATGGCGGATTTTATGAGCGCCTCAATCTCGATGGGACGCCGGATATCGATTGCGCCCGTCGCGTCCGGGTTCAAGCGCGACAGATCTATGTGTTCGCCCACGCCGCGCGCTTGGGGTGGCGCGGGCCGGCGGAGCAAATCGTCGAGGCGGGGTTTGAGTTCGTCACCCATCGCGCATGGTGCGACGACGGCGGTTGGGCGCATATGCTCTCGCCGCAAGGCGCGATCGCCGATCCGACACGAGACGCCTACGATCACGCCTTCGTTCTTCTCGCCATGGCCTGGGCCTATCGGGCGCTTGGCCGCCACGACCCGATCACTTGGGCCGAGCGCACCCTTGAATTCCTGGACGCAGAGATAAGCGACGAGCGCCATGGCGGCTATCTTGAGGGGTTGCCGCCGAAAACGCCGCGCCGTCAAAACCCTCACATGCATCTTCTCGAAGCGATGCTCGCGTTGCTCGAAGCAACGGGGGAGGACGCCTACGCCGATCGGGCCCATGATCTGGTCGATCTGTTCCGCCGACGCTTCTTTGACGCAAAATCCGGCGTTTTGCAGGAGTATTTCGAAGCAGACTGGTCGCCGGTTCAGGGGGAGACGGGGGCGATCGTTGAGCCCGGCCACCATTACGAGTGGGTCTGGTTGCTCTGGCGCTATGAGCAGGCGACGGGAGAGCTTATGGGGGATTACATGGAGCGGCTCTACGACTTCGCCGAGCGCGCCGCCGTTGGGCCCTATGGTTTCGCCCTTGACGCGGTGACCAGGGATGGCGCGCCTGCGAAAGCGACGCGGCGCCTATGGCCCCAGACCGAGGCGCTGAAGGCGTCTTTGGCGATGACGGCGTCCGGCCGCAGGGACGCTTCAGCCCGGATTGACAGTCTGATCGACGGCATATTCGATATTTATATCCGCGATGATCCGCCGGGGGCCTGGACAGACGTTATCGACGATGTCTCGGGGCGTCCCGCCGTCGACCACATTCCAGCCAGCATTCCCTACCACATAATGTCGGCCTTTTCCGAAACCCTGCGCGTTCTGGAGCGCTGAGGGGCCCCTCGGCGGCCTTGCTTGCCGTAAGAGTTAAGGTAAACTCCAAACGTTAACTTTTGGGGCCGCCCCTTGGGGGCGGGTTGCGCCACTGGCAAAGGGGTATGATTTATGTTGCAACGCATCGCCGTTCCGGCGGGGCTCGCCGGCGTTCTTGCGCTGGGCCCGCTCTACACGTACGAGACTGAAGATCCGATCCGACAAACCTCCGTCACCACAACGACGACGGCGTTTCAGGAAATCAGTCCGACCATTGATTGCGTCATGCAAAACGGCTTTGCGGCCGCGATGCAATGCACGCCGGACACGCCGCTGGGCGCGCTTTTCGTCGGCGGTTTCGCCGGCGCACTGATAGTTGCGGTTTTAGGGCTCCTCGGGGTGGTTCCAGGCGTTAAAAAGCTCGGCGCTTTGTTCGGTCTTCTGACCGGCGGTGCGGCGGGCGCAGGCGTTGGCTGGATCGGTTACAACGTTATGAGCGGCTCGGACGCGGCCAACAACGCCGTTCTCGGCTGGGGCGCCTACGGCGCCGGCGGCATTGCTGTGTTGATGGTCCTTATGGGCCTTCTCGGCATGCGGTCCGACGACTAACGCCTGTGGACAATTAGGCCTTCTTTCCAGTCATCCCAGACGCCGGTTTGTCCGAAATCTTTAATTTCGTTGGCAAACTGAGCGATCCGGGATCTGTCTCCATGAGGCCGGATCGTGGAGCGCCCGATCCCGGACGCCGGTTAAGGCCACTTCGCCTCTGGCGGCAGGGAGGATAAGATAGACTCCACATTGCCGCCGGTCTTCAGGCCGAACTGCGTGCCGCGGTCGTACAGAAGGTTGTACTCGGCGTACCGGCCGCGCCGGATCAGCTGCTCCTCGCGGTCCTCCTGCGTCCACGGCGTCGCCATCCGTTTTGCGACGAGGGGCGGATAGGCTTCCAGAAACGCCGTTCCGACGTCCTGGGTGAAGGCGAAATCCCTGTCCCAATCGCCTTTATTGTGGCGATCGTAGAAAATCCCTCCAACGCCCCGCGGTTCGTTCCTGTGCGGAAGAAAAAAGTACTCGTCGCACCATTTCTTATATTCCGGGTAATAGTTCGGGTCGTGGGCGTCGCAGGCTTGTTTGAAGCCGGCGTGGAACGCCGCGGCGTCCTCGTGGGTTTCGCTGCGATAACGGTCAAGCATCGGGTTCAAATCGCCGCCGCCGCCGAACCACCATTTGGTGGTGACGATCATGCGGGTGTTCATATGAGCGGCCGGTGCATGGGGGTTTTGGGTATGGGCGATCAACGATACGCCGGAGGCCCAAAAGCGCGGATCTTCGGCGGCGCCGGGGATTTGTCCGCGGAACTCTTCAGAAAACTCGCCATAGACTGTGGAGACGTGGACCCCGACTTTTTCAAAGACACGGCCCTTCATCAGCGCCATCACGCCGCCGCCCCGGTCTTCAGCGCCATCGCCGCGCGTCCAGGGCGCGTACTCAAACCGCCCGGCCGGCGCCTCGTCGGCGCCGGGGCCGTCATAGTCGCGTTCCAGGGCTTCAAACGCGGCGCATAGCTTGTCGCGCAACGCTTCGAACCAATTTTTGGCGGCGAATTTACGTTCTTCCATTGTTTTGATGTCGGTCATGGGAACTCTCTTTACGAACGGGCGTCGTCCGATGGTCTGGATCGTGTGGGACTTGACGATGATGGGTACTGCACTTTTCCGGGTGAGAGGTTTGACATTTCTCAGGTTTGGCGCATTTGTCGCAGCGCCTCGCTGAGAACGATTCCCCCAGCCATCGCAACGTTCAAAGAGCGCGCGCCGTCAGCCATGGGTATGGTGACGCGGGCGTCCGCCGCGTTGTGAACCACGTCCGGAACGCCGGCGCTTTCTTGGCCGAGCAGCAGAAGGTCTCCGGATCGAAATTCAAAATCGTAATACGGTCCGTCGGCTTTGGTGGTCAAAAGAATAAGACGGCCGGACTTGCGGAGCGTGCTTTTAGCAAAAGCCGCCCATGAGGAATGGGTCTCAACCGCTGCCAGGGCGCCGTAGTCGAGAGCGCTTTTCTTAATATCGCGTGCTGAAAAAACGAATCCGCAGGGCTCGATAATATCGAGCGGCGTCCCAAGACAGGCGCACAGGCGAATCAAGGCGCCGGCGTTTCGGGGGTTCTCCGGTTCGTACAAAACAAGGCGCATATGGCGATCAATCTGAAATCATTAAGAGAATCTTAATCCGCCCCCCGCGTCCTTGCGTCGCTGGGCCGCATGACCCTCTGGCCTAGACATTCTATTTTAATGGTTGCACAAACAAGAATAGTTGATCCGTAGCGTCGCGTCTTCCGCACCGGCCATTGCGTAAACCGAAAATAACAACTCAAAGATAAAAAAGACAAATCTGACATGTCCGCCACAACACAGTCTTCAGAAGAACCCACCCGCCGCGATTTCATTCATTTGATGGCCGCCGGCGCTGGTGGCCTCGGCGTCGCCGCTGTCGCCTGGCCTTTTATAGATCAGATGAACCCGGACGCCGGCGTCAAGGCGCTCGCCTCCATCGAGGTGGATCTGGGGCCCATCGAGCCTGGGCAGGCCATCAAAGCCTTTTGGCGCGGCAAGCCGGTGTTCATTCGCCATCGCACGCCAGAGGAGATTTCGGAAGCCGAAGCGGTGGATCTGGCGGAGTTGCGCGATCCGGAAACCGATGACGCCCGCGTCACCGACGTCACCGGCGCGGTCCGGCCGGAGTGGCTGATCATGGTCGGCGTATGCACCCATCTGGGGTGTATCCCCCTCGGCGTCGACGCATCGGAGAATAAGGGCGATTACGGCGGTTATTACTGCCCCTGCCACGGCTCCCACTACGACACGTCGGGCCGCATCCGCAGGGGGCCGGCGCCCACCAACTTGCCGATCCCTGAATACGCGTTCGTCGGCGACACGCGCGTCAAAATCGGATAGGAGCGACCTTTATGAGCCATCCGTCGACCTACAATCCGCAATCGACCTTCACCAAATGGCTGGACAGCCGTTTGCCGATCGTGCGCCTGATGCACGACAGTTTCGTTGACTTTCCGACCCCGAAAAACCTCAACTATTGGTACACGTTCGGCGGCATCGCCGCGATCATGCTGGTGGTGCAGATCGTCACCGGCGTCGTCCTCGCCATGCATTATACGCCCCACGCCGATCATGCGTTCGAGAGCGTTGAGAAAATCATGCGGGACGTGAACTACGGTTGGCTGATCCGGTACATGCACGCCAACGGCGCGTCGATGTTCTTCATCGCCGTTTACATCCACATGGCCCGGGGCCTCTATTATGGCTCGTACAAAGCGCCGCGGGAGATCCTCTGGATTCTCGGCGTCATTATCTTTGTTCTGATGATGGCGGCGGCGTTCATGGGATACGTTCTGCCTTGGGGCCAGATGAGCTTCTGGGGCGCGACGGTGATCACGAACCTGTTCTCCGCGATCCCTGTGGTCGGCGATTCCATCGTCACGCTGCTCTGGGGCGGGTTCGCCGTGGACAATGCGACGCTGAATAGATTTTTCAGCCTGCATTATCTTGTGCCGTTCATCATCGCCGGCGTTGTCATCCTTCACATCTGGGCGCTTCATATTCCGGGGAACAACAATCCCACGGGCATTGAGGTGAAGTCGGTTGAAAAGGACACCGTGCCTTTTCACCCCTATTACACAGTGAAGGACGCTTTTGCGATCGTTCTGTTTCTGGTTCTGTTCGCGGTGTTTGTGTTCTATCAGCCGAATGCGTTGGGGCACCCTGACAACTATATTCCCGCGAACCCGCTGGCGACCCCGGCGCACATCGTGCCGGAATGGTACTTCCTGCCGTTCTACGCCATCCTGCGCGCCATCACTTTCGATATCGGACCGTTGGAGGCCAAGCTTCTCGGCGTAATGGCGATGTTCGGCGCGATTTTCGTGCTCGTGTTCATTCCCTGGCTCGACACGTCGAAAGTGAAGTCCTTGAAGTTCCGCCCAATCATGCAGTGGTTGTTTGTGTTCTTCCTTATATCGTTCCTTATTCTCGGATGGTGCGGCCAGGCGGACCCGGACAAGATGCTGATCCAGGCCGGAACCAATGCGGCGGGCGAGGCGGTAGGCTTCAAGGTCGTGCATCTATCGCAAATTACGACGATCTATTATTTCGCTTATTTCTTGATCGCCATGCCGATCGTCGGTCTGATTGAAACGCCGAAGCCGCTGCCGCGATCCATTTCCGAATCGGTTTTAAAGCGGAATGAGAAAAAAGAGTCCGATGTCGGCGGCGCGCAACCAGCGCCTGCGGAATAGGCCGAAGGGGAGAAACTTAAAAATGCGCCTATACAGCGTTCTCAAAGGTCTTCGGTACGCCGCCGGCGGTCTTGTTATCGGTCTCGGCATCGCATTGCTTGTCGGCGGCGCGGCGCAAGCCGCAGGCGACGCTAAAACCGCCGCCAAGTATCCGCATAAACAGCATTGGCATTTCAATGGCCCCTTCGGGACTTTTGACGCACTCGCGGTCCAGCGCGGCTTTCAGGTCTATAAAGAGGTTTGCGCCAGCTGCCATTCGATGGACTTGCTGTCGTATCGAAATCTCGGCCAAAAGGGCGGCCCGTTTTACCTGGACTATTGCCCCGAAGAGCTTGGCCTGCCGGATACGGTGGATTGTTCCAATCCAAACGATAACCCGATCGTAAAGGCCATCGCAGCAGAATACATGGTGGTCGATGGACCCGATGAGTTCGGCGATATGTTCGAACGTCCGGGGGAGCCTAAGGACCGGTTCGTTTCGCCCTATGCGAACGAAAACGCCGCGCGCGCTGTGAACAATGGCGCTTATCCTCCGGATATGTCGGTCCTGACCAAGGCGCGTAAATCCGGCCCGGATTACATTTACGCATTGCTCACGCATTATGAAGAGGCGCCCCAGGGTTTTAAAGTGCCGCCGGGGCAATACTATAACCCCTACTATGAGGGGCATTTGCTTTCTATGGCGGCCCCTCTGTCCGACGGCATTGTCGACTACGAGGATGAGAGCGTGCCCGAGACGACCTCGCAGTACGCCAAAGATGTTGTCGAGTTTCTCCATTGGTCGGCCGAACCGAAGCTTGAAGTTCGTAAGCGTCTCGGCTTTATGGTGATCACGTACCTGATCCTGTTCGCCGCTGTATTGTACTGGTCCTACCGCAAGGTTTGGGCGGACATAGAGCATTAGAGCTGTTCGCCTGTCGTTTGTCGGCAATAGCTCTAGAAGCTTTGTTTTGAGCGCTTGAGACGACCTTCGTCTGATCCACGTCACGCACAACGCATTTTAAGCATTCTGACAAGAAGTATGCTAAAAGGCCGTTCCTTATGAACGGCCTTTTTTATAGGTGTACAGTATGGCGACGGATAATCTGTTTGGTGATTTTGCGAACTCCTGGACCGAGCTTCATCTCAACGCCCTGGCGGCGGTTTTCGCCATGATCGCGTGTTGTGACCATGACGCGCATCCAGCGGAAAGAGCGCGCTTTATCGAAACGGCGCACAATAATCCGCTGTTGCGGAATATTCCTTTTGAGGTGTTAGCGGATAAATTCGCTTCGGTGTCATTTGAGTTTTTGCGTGACTATGAAGGTGCGTGGAAGAAGTACTTGTCGGTTATCGAAGATGCGCGCAGAAGCGGTTTGAGTGCAGATGAGGTTATCAATGCGGCTCAGATCGCGATTGTTTCAGACAATAAAGTGCATCCCACTGAAGAGGCAGTGTTGCTTAAGCTGGTTAAGGACCTTTCCCTGCAGTACAAAGATGTATGAGGTAAAAGCATGACTGAAACCGTACTCGCCATTATCGGCGGCAGCGGGCTTTACGCAATCGACGGGTTGACGGACGTTTCCCGGGAAACGGTGGAGACGCCATGGGGGACGCCGTCGGGGGATTTCGTGACCGGCCGGCTCGGCGGCGTGCGTGTCATATTCCTGGCGCGCCATGGCGAAGGCCATAAGGTGAGCCCCAGCCATATCAATTACCGGGCGAATATTGACGCCCTAAAACGGCTCGGTGCGACAGATGTTTTATCGTTGTCCGCTTGCGGTTCGTTTCGCGAGGAGCTGTCGCCCGGGACTTTTGTCATTGTCGACCAGTTTATCGACCGCACTTTCGCCCGGGAAAAGAGCTTTTTCGGCGAAGGCCTCGTCGCGCATGCCTCTATGGCGGAGCCGGTGTGCCCGAAGCTCGGCGATGCGCTGGAAGAGGCCTGTAAAAAGCTCTCGATACCCCATAAGCGCGGCGGGACCTATCTCGCCATGGAGGGGCCGCAATTTTCAACGCTTGCGGAATCGAAGCTCTATCGCGAGGTTTGGGGCTGCGATGTCATCGGCATGACCAACATGCCCGAGGCGAAACTCGCCCGGGAGGCGGAGCTGCCCTATGCGACGGTGGCGATGGTCACGGACTATGATTGCTGGCACAGCGAGCATGACAATGTCGAGGTGACGAACGTCCTTGAGGTGTTAAAATCAAATGCGGCGAAGGCCGGCGATCTTGTGAAGGCGGCCGCGCCCATGCTGGGGCCGGAGCGTGAAGCCTCCCCCCTTGGCATCGAAACCTGCCTCGACTTTGCGTTGATCACACCGCCAGAGGCGCGCGATCCGGCGCTTGTGGCGAAGCTCGACGCCGTTGCGGGACGGGTCTTGGGAAAGTGATCTTTGTAGGGCGGGGCTTATCCCGCCTTTGTGAAGGCATTTCGGCGGGCTGAAGCCCTACAATTGCGAACTACTTCCCAAACACCCCATCCAACGTCCACCGATCATCTTCCTTGAACGCCAGCATGATCAGTGAGGCGATGAATACGGTTGAGGAGGGGAAGAAGAGAATCTGGCGGGTGTCTTCGTCGAGGAGGTAAAGTCCGAACGGGTCGGCGATATATTGCCAGATCGCGGCGAGCCCGAGGCCGAGAACGATCGCCTGTACGGGATAGACGATGACGCGCAGGAGGCCGAGAATAACGGCGAGCCCCAACAGGCATTGGGCGATCCCGAGGGGCGTTTGCAGCGCCTCCGCGCTCAACGCGCCGGAGTAATAACGGTCGGATACCGAGACAGAGACATTCGGCGCCATGACCTTCAGCGCGCCCCAGATGATGAGCAGTGCGCCGGTGGTCAGGCGGAGAAGGAAAAGTGTTGCGGCTTTCATTATGGCGGCTCCCCCAAAGTTGCTGTTGCCTTTTAAGGGACTATAGCACCCGCAGCGGCCGTGAGGAGACGTCGCAGGGTGAAGTCACGCAAGCGTGATGGAGAAGAGCCGCTCTAACCAGGCTTCGCGCCGCCTGACGCCCTAAGCCGCACCGGCCGTCACCGCGCCGTGGCAATGCTTGTATTTTTTGCCGGAGCCGCAGGGGCAGGGGGCGTTGCGCGGGACGCGGCCCCAGGTGGTGGGGTCGTTTGGATCGATTTTCGTACTTGCGGCCCGGGCGACCATGGTGGAGGCGCCGGCGGATTGCTTGCGGAAATCTTCCGCCATCTTGTTTTGACCCGTCTGCGGATCGATATGCGTCTCTTTGGTCTCCACCGTGCGCGGCTCCGGCAGGGGCGGAGCTTCGGTCGGGCGAACCTGGATGCGCATCAGCGTTTTGGTGACGTTCCGGCGCAATTCGTCGAGCAGGTTTTCGAACAGCGCGAATGCTTCTGTCTTGTATTCGTTTAAGGGGTCCCGCTGGGCGTAGCCGCGCAGACCCACGACCTGGCGCAGGTGCTCCAGTTGGGTGATGTGTTCGCGCCAATTTGAATCAATGGTGCTGAGGAGGAAGGCTTTCTCCACCCGGCGCATCAGGTCCGGGCCGATCTCCGCCGCCCGGGCGGCGGCGTGGCTGTCGGTTTCGCTGCGCAGGCGCTCCTCAATCTCCGTGTCCGCCACACCTTCTTCGGCCGCCCAATCGGCGATGGCGATGTCAAGGTCGAACACTTCCTTGACGTCTTCGGAAAGGCCGTCGACGTCCCACTGCTCGGCATAGGATTTCGGCGGAATGTAGCGGTTGACGGCGTCATCAATATACTGATGACGCATGTCAGTGACGATATCGTTGACGTCCTCGGCTTCCATGAACTCCCGACGCTGTTCGTAGATCGCCTTGCGCTGGTCGTTGAGGACGTCGTCGTATTTCAGGAGGTTCTTGCGGATGTCGAAGTTGCGCGCCTCGACCTTTTTCTGGGCGCGCTCCACGGCTTTGGTCATCCAGGGGTGGACGATGGGCTCCCCCTTTTCAAAGCCGAGCCCTTGCATGATGGAGTTCATCCGGTCCGGCGCGAATATGCGCATTAAATCGTCTTCCAGGGACAGGAAGAATTTGGAATGGCCCGGGTCGCCCTGGCGGCCGGAGCGGCCGCGCAGCTGGTTATCGATGCGCCGGCTCTCGTGGCGCTCCGTACCGAGAACATAGAGACCGCCGGCCGCGAGGGCCTTTTCCTTGGCGTCGGCGACGCTCGCCTCGATCTCGCCGCGCATTTTGGCGATCGTCTCTTCGTCCTCGTCGCCGCTGAGCTTTTCGAACAGCTCCATGTCGACATTGCCGCCGAGCTGAATGTCCGTGCCGCGGCCGGCCATATTGGTGGCGATGGTGACAGCGCCGGGCAGGCCCGCCTTGCCGATGATCTGGGCTTCCTGCTCGTGGTAGCGGGCGTTCAGGACATTGTGGGGGATTTTTTTCTTCTTCAGGATCTCGGCGATGGCTTCGGATTTTTCGATAGAGACGGTGCCCACCAGGATCGGCTGGCCTTTTTTGTGGCATTCCTCGATCTGGCCGATCATGGCGTCGTATTTTTCTTCCGCCGTCCGGTAAAGCTCGTCATCCTCGTCTTCCCGGGCGATGTCCTTGTTCGTGGGGATCTCGAACACGGCGAGCTTGTAGATGTCCATGAACTCGCCTTCTTCCGTCATGGCGGTGCCCGTCATGCCGGCGAGCTTGTCGTACATGCGGAAGTAGTTCTGGAACGTGATCGAGGCGAGCGTCTGGTTCTCCGGCTGGATCTGAGCCCGTTCCTTCGCCTCCACCGCCTGGTGCAGGCCCTCGGACCAGCGCCGGCCCTCCATCATGCGGCCGGTGAACTCGTCGATAATCACGACCTTGCCGCCGCGAACGATATAGTCTTTGTCCTTCTGAAACAGCTTGTGGGCTTTCAGAGCCTGGTTCACATGGTGAACGATGGAGACGTTCTGGGCCTCATAAAGGTTCTCCCCCTGCAGAAGATCCGCCTCCCGCAACAGCTCCTCCATGCGTTCGTTGCCCTCTTCGGTGAGGGTGGCCTGGCGGGATTTTTCGTCGATCTCGTAGTGTTCTTCTTCCAGCAGCGGAATGAAGCCGTCGATCGTGATGTAAAGCTCCGACTTGTCGTCGGTGGGGCCGGAGATGATCAGCGGCGTGCGCGATTCGTCGACCAGGATCGAATCCACCTCGTCGACAATGGCGAAATGGTGGTCGCGCTGGACCATCGCCTCCAGACTGTCTTTCATATTGTCGCGCAGATAATCGAAGCCGAACTCATTGTTGGTGCCGTAGGTGACGTCTGCGGCGTAGGCTTCTTTGCGTTGTTGCTCGTCCAGCCCGTGGACGACGCATCCGGTTTTAAGGCCGAGGCGGGAATAGACCTTGCCCATCCAGTCGGCGTCCCGCTGGGCGAGATAGTCGTTCACCATAACAACGTGAACGCCCCGCTCGGTCAGCGCATTCAGGTACACCGCCAGGGTGGCGACCAGGGTCTTGCCCTCGCCGGTTTTCATCTCGGAGATGGCGCCGGAGTGAAGGACCATGCCGCCGAGGAGCTGAACATCGTAATGACGCTGGCCGAGAGCGCGCTTGGCCGCCTCTCGCACTGTGGCGAAGGCCTCCTCCAGAACGTCGTCAAGGGTTTCGCCCTCGGCGAGGCGCGCTTTCAGCTTGGCGGTTTGGCCGATCAAAGCCTCGTCGGACAGCGCTTCGATCCCCGCCTCAAGGGCGTTGATGCGCGCCACCCGCTTCCACATCGGCTTGATGCGCCGTTCGTTGTCGGAGCCGAAAATGCGCTTTGCGAATGCGGCCAGTCCCATACCTCGTCCGTCCCTGGGGTTCGGCGCCCGATCCCCGATTGCTCGTATGTTATTCCAATTGGGCGCTTGATACGGCATGCGAAGCCGCGCATGTCAATATATTGAACGGCCCGCGTTTGTCTCGCCGAGACATAAGCAGGGGGCCTTGGCCTGTCAATGCGCCATGGGCGCGCAATAAGGACGATGCTGTATGGCGTCCGGACATAAGCCCCAGTCGGCCATGATATTGATAAGGCGCGCTGCGTCATTGTCGGCCAGGCTCGCCGGTCAGGGCGGGCGCGCCCTGGCCCGGGGCGCTGCGGCGCTCGCCCGGGCGGCGCAAACCCGGACTGGGCGGGCGGCGCTGTCTGGCGCAGGCATCGTTGCAATCATTGGGGGGCTGGCGTTGCTCGACGGGCTGGCGCGGCCGCCATCCTCGGAACATCGTGCGCACGCGCCTTTGCCCTTGCGTGCGGAGGATCTTCTCATCGCCCGTGTCGGCGAGGATTTTTTCTATCTTTCGGATCTTGAGCGCGCAGCCCGCGTG
>JBCDBL010000121.1:0-11918 GCA_039183635.1 Pseudomonadota bacterium | reverse complement strand
CTGCGGTCTTGAGTATGTTTTTAACAGTGCATCTTTTTTTGAATTGTAGCTGATAACCCTATCTGTAGGTTTATTCTCACTCGTTGCATTTAGCTTCGTTGCTCAAAAATTTGTAGGTCAGATCTTTTTGTTATTGGTGTTTTTATTCTTATTACCTACAATTACATTGGGACTATTTGATACGGGGCTTTTGTGCGTCGGTCATGGCTGAAAATAATAATGGGAAAACGATGACATGGAGGCTATTAAACGCATTGGCACAGCTTACGGTATAGATCTGGGCTATATCTATACAGAAGATGAGGCGGCTCTAAAACTCAATAGATCAAAAAACTTCATTCGCGGGCTTTACAGAAAACGTTTGATCCCGAGAGTGAGAATGGGCGTTAAGCTTATTGGTTATTTTGATTACGATCTGTGTAAATACCTATCGGAGTGTGTGGAGTGGGCAGAAGAAACGCCGAGAGACTCTATCAAGTCGGAGGCAATTGGCTCTCGCAAAGATCAGGTAGCGAAAACTATTACCGAACATTCTACGACGAAAAAACCAAGCGCACGCGCCGCGTCAGCTTGGGCACGTCGGAAATTGAAGAAGCCAAGCGACGCTTAGACGACTGGTATTTTGAGCGACGGCAGCCTGAAAAGGAAAAGCCGGAAGACGCGTCTCTTGAGCAGATTCTTCTCTGATATTATGACAACCACGCTAGCCAGCTTGGAAGCGCACAGTCGATATTAATCTGTTTGCGATATTGGAGTGACTTCTTCGAAGGCCAATCCTTGGCTGAATCTGTCGTGGTGCATGAACAAAAGCGGTTTCATAAATACCTGCAGGGAAAGGGTTTGGCCGATGGTTACGTTTCAAAAATCATTGCTTATGGGCGTGCCGCTATCCGCTTTGCCTGGCAAAACGCAGAAATTTCTTCAGAGCCCTAATACTGCCGTTTCGACACCAACAGCCCGAGCCATTGGGACGGCCGCTTGAGCTGCAAGAAGTAAAGCGACTGCTTTCAGCGGCAGAAGAACCTCATGTTATAGATTTCGTTTTATGGATGTTAGGCACATGCGCTCGCCCATGCTCGATCTATGATTTAATGGCGTCACAGATAAAACTGGAGCCAAAGCTGATCGAGCTTAATCCTCCAGGGCGTAAGCAAACCAAAAAATATCGACCTACAGTCAAGCTGCCTGAGCGGTTGGAAGATCGTTCGATATCATTGATCGACACCGCAGTTCTCGAAGATCAACCCGTGATCCAATATCGAGGCACGGCCATAAGGAGTATCAAAACTGGCTGGAACGCTATGTGCCGTCGCGCAGGACTAGGTAGAGATGTTAAGCCATATTCACTGCGACATACTATGGCGCGATATCTAAGGTCGCAGAGCGTTCCGTCTTGGGAAGTGGCAGGGCAGCTAGGGCATCGCATGCCGGGCTTCTCGGTCACTGAGATTTATGCTCCGTATGACCCTACTTATTTGCAAAAATCGCTTTCAGCCATCAATAAATTCCTCGATCAATGTGCTGAGATGGCATAGCTACGCGCCAGTGATATGAAATGCCGAAATGGTGTGTTCTATTAAGTGATTGTAAATTGTGCCCAATCTGGCGACCCCGGCAGGACTCGAACCTGCAACCGTCGGATTAGAAGTCCGGTGCTCTATCCAGTTGAGCTACGGGGCCAGTTGAAGCGGTTACCTAGCCTTGCTCGGCGACCGGCGCAACTATTCAGCCGGGGCGAGAGGGGCGGCCTCCACATTTATGGTCGGCGCAACCAGCTGAAGCTCCACCCGTAACGGGTTGGGCCGAAACCCCAGCGTACTGCGGGTCAGCGTGACGGTTTCGGACTTGAACCCCGTTTTCGAAAGGGTGATTGAGATGGGTTTTTCTCCAACAGCACGGAACGCACAGGGCGTCTTGCAGCTCTGACCGGTGGCGAACCGCGCGGTCGCATCGGGAGGCGTTGTTTCAATACGCACATTGTCGAGACCCAAGGTCTGACACCCTGCCGCAACAACCATGAGCCCGCTAAAACATACGGTGCGCACTAAAGATCCCATTATCAACGCCATACGTCCCCTACGTCGCCGCGCCTTGCGGCGCATTACTGCGTCGCCGCCATTGCGGCGAACGCTTGATCTAAATCTTCGATGAGATCGCCGGGATCTTCAAGGCCCGCATGGATGCGAACAACCGGGCCGGGGTCAGCCCAGACCGTCGCCGTACGCCACTTGCCCGGTCGGGACGGAATGGCGAGGCTTTCATAGCCGCCCCAGGAAAAGCCCATGCCGAACAATGTCATTGCATTGAAAAACGCCTCCAGCGCGACCTCTGGAACCGGGGCGAGAACGATGCTGAAAAGACCGCTCGCGCCGGTGAAATCCCGTCGCCAGATGTCGTGTCCCGGCGCCCCGGGACGCGCGGGATGGAGAACGCGGGACACTTCCGGCCGCGCGGCCAGCCACTCGGCAAGGGCGAGGCCCGTCTGCTCGTGCCGTTTCAACCGGACCGAAAGCGTTCTCAAGCCGCGTAGCGCGAGGGCGGCGTCGTCGGCGCTCACCGAAGAACCAAGTTGCCGCAAAGACTGCGTGACCGCTTCAGCGCAGACCTCGTCTGCACACGTAATGGCGCCGATCAGCGCATCGGAATGGCCCACAAGGTACTTCGTTCCCGCTTGCAAGCTGACATGGGCGCCAAGGGCGATGGGTTTGAGGAAGTAACCTGCGCCCCAGGTATTGTCGACGATCAGCTTCACATCGGCTTTGCGCGCTGCGGCGGCGATGGCCGGGAGGTCCTGTACCTCGAATGTGAGGGAAGAGGGGGATTCGGCGACGATGGCTTTGGTGGCCGGGGTGATCTTGTCCGCAATCGCTGCCCCAATCTGCGGGTCGTAGTAGTCCGGCGTGACGCCAAAGCGCTTTAGGAACCTCTCGCAGAACCCACGGGTCGGATCGTAAACGCCGTCGGAAATAAGAACGTGATCGCCGGCTTTTACAAATGCGAGGATGGATGCTGTCACTGCGCTGAGGCCCGAAGGCGTTAGATGCGTGCGCACCCCGCCTTCAAGGTCCGTCACCGCAGCCTCCAAGGCGCGGTGCGTATCCGTGCCAAACCGTCCGTAGACGATGTTCCGCGCCCCCTCCTGAAAGTCCTTGTAGGTGTCGAACAATATCGTCGACGCCCGGGTCACCGGGGGGTTTACCGGATAGGCGGCGGAGGCTGGCGGACGGCCGGCGTCGACCAGTTTCGTATCGTCTGCGTGACCGCGCTTTTTACGCATCGTCAAAGGGCCATTCGATAACGCCGGGCTTCTGGTCGTAGGCCTGGAACCCGGCTTTTTGATAAAGCGGCAGCGCCGCGGGATGGTCGAGGGTGCATGTTTCAAGGCGCACGCGTTTCGGCTCCAAGTCCCAGGCGGCGTGCAGCAATTGCGTCAGAAAGTACCGCCCGAGGCCGGCGCCGGTGTAATCCGGAACGAGACCGAAAAAACGGATCTCGGCGTCATCGCCCTTGCGGGCGTCGATTTCGGCGAAACCGGCCGGCACGCCTTCTGCATACAGAACATATATATGAACGTTCGGATCGTAAATGATGGCCGAAAGCGTCTCGTCGTCCATAAGGCGCCGCGTCACCCACTTATAGGGCCCGCCCACAGTGTTGTAGAGATAGCGGTAAAAATGCAAGGGCGGCCGTTCGGCCTTTAAAAACGCCGTCGGCAGTGGCGGATGCGGCGCCTGCGGCAGGGCGGGGCGGGCGCTCTGGTGAAGGTAGGTTATCGTAACGGCGTGCCTGGAGGCCATGGGCTCACTGGTCCTCCCCGGCGACAACGGGCAAGTCTGCGCGCGCGCCCCATTCCGACCAGGACCCGTCGTAAAGCGCATGCCCGTCCCGCCCGAGAACCGTCAGCGCAAGGCTGAGCACCGCCGCGGTGACGCCGGAGCCGCAGCTTGTGATGACCGTGTCGCCATCCTTTACGCCGGCCGCATCGAACGCGGCTTTCAGCGCAGCGGGCGCACGCAGGCGACCATCCGCGACAAGGGTGTTGAACGGCAAATTCCGCGCCCCGGGCATATGGCCGCTTTTCAGGTGCGCCCGCGGCTCCGGCGCGCGGCCGTAAAACCGATCTTCCGATCGCGCATCAAGGACGATATGACCGGAAGCGTCGAGGGCGTCGAGAACCTCAGCCGCGGTTTTGACCAGGCTTACGTTCGGCGCAGACGCGTATGTCGCAGACGCCGGGACCGCCGGACCGGTCTCCACCGCGCCGCCGGCGTTGCGCCAGGCCGGCAATCCGCCGTCCAGCACCGCGACCCGATCGTGTCCCATGGCGCGAAACGTCCACCAGCCCCGGGCCGCGCTGAACAGGCCGACGCTGTCGTAAACAACCACCGCATCGCCGTTGGAAACGCCCATGGCCCCCGCGGCTTCGGCGAACATGTCCGGCGGGGGCAGCATGTGGGGCAGATCCGTCTTAAGGTCCGAAACGGCGTCGATGTCGAAAAACACCGCCCCCGGAATATGAGCGGCTTCAAACTCCGCACGGGCGTCACGGCCGACCTGGGGCATATGCCAGGAGGCGTCCAGGATTTTCACATCGCTCCGGGACGCAGCGTGTTTAAGCTCCGCAGGGGAGACAAGGGGACCAAAACCGCTCATTCGGCGGTCATCCACGGCGCCAGAGGCAAGTCCTTCGACTTTAAGAATTCAGGATTATAAAGCTTGCTGGCGTAACGGTTGCCGTAGTCGCACAGGATTGTGACGATCGTCTTGCCGGGACCCAGCGCCTTGGCGAGACGCACGGCGCCAGCGACATTCATCCCGGCGGAACCTCCAAGGGATAGACCTTCTTGTGCGATCAAGCCGTAGAGAATCTCGATCGCTTCGTTGTCTTCGATCATGAACGGATGATCGACGACAGCGTTCTTCAAATTCTCCGTAATTCGTCCCTGGCCGATCCCCTCCATGACGGAGGACCCCTCGGACTTCAATTCGCCGTCCTTATAATAATGATAGAGCTTCGCCCCGCAGGGATCGGCGAGGCCGATTTGCACGTCCTTGTTCTGATCTTTCAGATATTGCCCGACGCCGGAAAGCGTTCCGCCGGAGCCGACGGCGCAGATGAAGCCATCCACCTTACCGTCGGTCTGGCGCCAGATTTCAGGGCCCGTGGTCGCAAAATGCGCCCGTTCGTTCGCCGTGTTGTCGAACTGGTTCGCCCAGATCGCCCCGTTCGGCTCTGTCTGCGCCATCTCTTCCGCAAGACGGCGGGAGTAATGCACGAAATGGTTCGGGTCCGTGTAGGGTTTTGCGTCGACCTCGATAAGTTTTGCGCCCAAAAGACGGACGGCGTCTTTCTTCTCATCGGATTGCGTGTTCGGCATCACGATAACGACCTTGTAGCCAAGGGCGGCGCCCACCAGCGCAAGGCCGATCCCGGTGTTGCCGGCGGTTCCCTCGACAATGATCCCGCCCGGTTTGAGAAGTCCCTTGGCTTCGGCGTCGCGAACGATACCGAGGGCGGCCCGGTCTTTTACAGATTGCCCCGGGTTCAAAAACTCCGCTTTGCCAAGAATCGTGCAGCCGGTTTCTTCAGAGGCGCGTTTCAACTTAATCAGCGGCGTGTCGCCAATCGCGTCAATGACAGTCTTAAAGGCATCCATTGCATTCTCCGGCGCATCGGCAATCAAGCGATGCCATAAAATCGTAACGATCCCGCTTTAGCCCATCAACTCGACGTTGTTAAAGCCGTCGGGCGTGATCCGTTTCCATAACGTAAACGTAATCGGACATGACGGTTCGGCGTTGAAAAATCAACGCCAAAATCGATGTTCGCCTGTGCCAGGCGGTTTGTTTAGGGGTTGGATTAGAAATTATGAAGCAACTGTTTGGTTTTGCTATTTCTTTCATGGTCGCAACAGCGACGCCCGCCTTTGCGAAGGATGCTGCGTTCGACATCTTTCGCAAAGGCGAGAAAATCGGCTCCCACAAGGTCAGCGTGAACGCGGTCGGCGACGAAACGATCGCCGAAACGGAAATCGACATGCGTGTCGGTTTCGGCCCAATTACGCTCTACCGATATAAGCATCGCTCCCGAGAGGTTTGGCGCGACGGCGCTGTGTATTCGATTGAGAGCAGCACCAATGACAATGGCGAGAAAATGAATCTCAGCGCCCTGCGCGAGGAGGGCGTCCTGCAAATCGACGGCTCCGGCTATCAAGGCGAAGCGCCGTTAGGGACTGTGCCATCGAGCTACTGGAATAAAGAGATTTTGAAGGCCCGTTATTTGCTAAACACGCAAAACGGTGAAATCATTGATGTAGAGATCAATAAAATCGGCAAGACTGACGCATTGATGGCCAGCGGCGACAAATTCGCCGCCGATGAATACAAATTAAATGGCACCGTCGACCTACAGCTTTGGTACATCGACCACAATTGGACCGGCGCTGAATTTACGGTCGGTGGAGAACGGCTCGTCTACGGCTATGCCGGCGGCGCTGTCGACGCAACGCAATATGCTGCGTTGTCTTCCGAATAGACGCGCGTGACGATACCGGTACTGCGTCTTGTTCTTGGCGATCAACTTACGCGCTCCCTTTCGAGCTTAAGCGACCTCAATCTATCTAAAGACACCGTTTTGATGGCGGAAGTCTTGGGCGAGGCGACTTATGTGCGCCATCATAAGCAGAAAATCGCCTTTATTTTCTCCGCCATGCGCCATTTCGCCGAAGGTTTGAAGGCCGATGGCGTCAAGGTGCGCTACGTCAAGTTGGACGATAAGAAAAACGCCGGAAGCCTCAAGGCGGAGGTCCGGCGGGCGCTGAAAGAGAAAAAATTCGAAAAACTGGTTGTCACGGCGCCCGGAGAGTGGCGCCTTCTGCACGACATGGAAGGGTGGGCGGATGATTTCGGCATACTTGTCGACATTCGCAACGACGACCGTTTCGTCGCCTCGCAAACCGAGTTCGCCGACTGGGCGGACGGGCGCAAGCAATTGCGCATGGAGTATTTCTACCGGGACATGCGCCGCAAAACCGGTCTGCTCATGGACAGCGCGGCGGAGCCGGAGGGCGGGGCCTGGAATTACGACGCGGATAACCGCAAAAAATTGCCCAAGGGATATGCGCCGCCGGCGCGTCTGTCGTTTACGATGGACAAGATCACCAAAGAGGTCGTCAAGCTCGTCAATACGCGTTTTGCGGATCATTTCGGAGATCTTGACGCATTCAACTGGCCCGTGACCCGGGATGAGGCGCTGCGGGCCCTCGACCATTTTATCGACGACTGCCTGCCGGCCTTCGGCGATTATCAGGACGCCATGGCCGTCGGCGAGACGTTTTTAAACCATTCCTTGTTGTCGGCGGCTTTGAACATCGGCCTTCTCGGTCCCCTTGAAGTTTGCGAGGCGGCGGAGGAGGCGTACAAGGACGGCCGCGCGCCTTTGAACGCCGTTGAAGGGTTCATCCGCCAGATCATCGGCTGGCGGGAGTATGTGCGCGGGCTCTACTGGCTGAAAATGCCGGACTATAAGGAGACGAACCATCTCGCCGCCGCACGCACCCTGCCTGCGTTCTACTGGACCGGCGACACCGACATGGTCTGCATGGCCGAGGCGATCGACGCCACCAAGCGCCACGCCTACGCCCACCATATTCAGCGGTTGATGGTGACAGGTAACTTTGCGTTGCTCGCCGGCGTCGCGCCTGACGAAATCAATGAATGGTATCTGGTGGTTTACGCCGACGCCTTCGAATGGGTGCAGTTGCCGAACACCCATGGCATGGCCGTATACGCCGACGGCGGCGTCATGGCCTCAAAACCCTATGCTGCAAGCGGCGCTTACATCAATCGTATGTCAAACTACTGCAAACAGTGCCGGTACGATGTGAAGGTCAAAATCGGAGATGACGCCTGTCCCTTCAATGCGCTCTATTGGGACTTCATTTTCCGTAACGAAAAGCGTCTGCGCGCCAATCCGCGCATGGGGCTGGTTTATAAGAACGCCGACAGGATGGAGCCTGCCGACAAGCGCGCCGTGCGCAAGCAGGCTAAAGATTTTCTAAGGAAAATCAATATTTAATTTGTGTACGGTAACTGGTTTAGAGATCGTCACCCTGACGAAAGTCAGGGTCCAGGGGCTATGCGCGATGATTTGGCCGTATCGCCCCCGGGTCCTGAATAATTTGCTGCGCAAATTTTCAGGATGACGTACTGAGCAAGTTGGTGGTGAAAATTTCCATCAAGCTATTCCTGAATTTCGCAGATTTTGATGCGCCACACTGCATAAATCTCAAACACAATCCAATCTAAGCCCGCGCTACGGCAACTTGGGCGACATCGGTTGTGCCGCCGCGGAATCCGGCCTCGCAGTAGGCCAGGTAATAGCGCCACAGCTTCTTAAACCGGTCGTCGAAGCCCATTTCCCTGATATCGTCCCAGGCGGCCAGAAAGCTTTTGTGCCAGGCGTTCAGCGTGTCGGCGTAATCAAGGCCAAAACTGTCTTCCCGGCGCCACGAAAGGCCCGCCGCCTGAACCTGATCCCGCAAAATGCCGGGGGAGGGCAGCATGCCGCCAGGGAAGATATAGCGCTGAATGAAATCCGATGCTTTTTCATAGTACGGAAAAATGTCGTCTGCGATCGTGATGATCTGCAGGCCGGCGACGCCGCCAGGCTTCAGCGAATCCCGCAGCTTATGGAAATAGATCGGCCAGAACTCCTTACCGACGGCCTCGAACATTTCGATGGAGGCGGCCTTGTCGAACTGTTCGTCGACATCGCGGTAATCCTGCAGCCGGATCTCCACCTTTTCGTTCAGCCCTTCGCGGAACATGCGTTCCTGGGCGAAATCATACTGCTCCTTGGAGATGGTGATGCCGGTGACGCTGGCGCCAACCTCCCGGGCCGCATATTCGGCGAACCCGCCCCAGCCGGAGCCGATTTCAAGCACCCTTTCGCCAGGCTTTAAATCGATGCTTTCAGCAAGCGCGCGGTACTTGTTGGTTTGCGCATCTGCAAGATCCTGACCCGGATGGGCGAACTTCGCAGACGAATAGGTCATCGTCGGATCGAGCCATAATTTATAAAACGAATTCCCAAGGTCGTAGTGCGCCATGATATTGCGCCTGGAGCCGTTTTTCGTGTTTTTGTTGAGGGTGTGGAACAAGTTATTCAGCTGGCGGACGAAAACATTGCCCAGGAAATAGCCCTGCATCACCTCTGCGTTGGCGGCGCCGACACGCAAGAATTGCGCGATGTCGGGGCTGTCCCACATGTCTTTCTCGAAGGCTTCGTAAAGGCCGATCGTTCCGCCCAGGATCATTTTCCGGGCGAACCGCCAGTCCTTTATCAGCAGGACGCCCACCTCTTCAGGCTTCTCACGGCCTTCGAACTTGAAAACCCGCCCGTCGGGCAGGGCGACGATCATCGTTCCCCATTGAATGTGCCCTGCGATGCGCATGGCCACCTGCATGAACGGGCGCGGACCTAACGTTTTGTAACTTGCCGGCGTTCCCTTCAGCATAGTCTCAGGCAGGGTCGAAATCGTCATACATGTCTCCCATGTTTTTTAAAAACGGTACTGGAAGCGCCGGCGATTGTGAACGGCGCGGGATTATTTGATCTGTTCATAGGCGGCCAGGGCCCGTTTACGGGCCTCTGCGTGATCGACAATGGGGGCGGGGTAGGTTTTGCCGATGATGACGCCGGCCGCCTCCAACACGGGCGCAGGGGCGTCCCAGGGCTGGTGAATGTGTTTGGCCGGCATATCGCGGAGTTCCGGCACATACCGGCGGACATAAGCGCCGTCGGGGTCGAATTTGTCGCCTTGGGTCATGGGGTTGAATATCCGGAAGTACGGCGCCGCATCGGCGCCGCAGCCGCCGATCCACTGCCAGCCGGCGGCGTTGTTCGCGAGATCGGCGTCCACAAGAGTGTCCCAGAACCAATCCTCCCCCTCCCGCCAGTGGAGGAGCAGGTGTTTTACCAGAAAAGATCCCACGATCATCCGCACCCGGTTATGCATCCAGCCGGTCTCCCAAAGCTGCCGCATGCCTGCGTCGACAATCGGGTAGCCGGTCCGGCCTCGCCGCCAGGCGTTAAGGTGCGCCTCGTCTTGACGCCATGGAAATGCGGCGAATTTCTTCTGCAGCGGTTCTTCGGGAAAGTCTTCATTGTAATGAAGGAGGGAGTAGGAAAACTCCCGCCAGGCGACCTCGGACAGGAATTTCTCCGCCTCGCCGTCGGGCGCGTCCCCGGCCTCCATGGCGCCGACCGTCTCCGCCCAGATCGTGCGAGGGCTGATCTCGCCAAAGCGCAGATGCGGGGACAGCATTGACGTGCCCGCCCTGTCCGGTCGATTGCGGTCTTCGCCGTAGGTGCGGATGGGCCCGGCCAGAAACGCTTTCAGACGCTTGCGGGCGCCTGTCTCGCCGGGTGTCCAGGTTGCGTGCAAACCGCCGGACCAGTCCGGCGCGGTCGGCGGAAGCGCCCAATCATCGAGGACGTCGCTTTTAATCGCGCCCTTCGGCGCTTGCAGCTTGGTCACGGCGGGCAGGGGCGGCTTCGGCCCCTCCGCCCGGCGCAACGCCTTCCAGAACGGTGTAAAAACGCGATAAGGCCCGCCGGAGCCGGTGACGATCTCCCAAGGTTCATACAGCAAAGCGCCATTGAAGCTTCTGGCGTCAAGATCCTGCTTTTTAAGAGTTTCTTTGATTTCGCCGTCTTCAGCTTTGCCGGCGACATCGTACCGTCGGTTCCAATAGACGCCCGCGGCTTTCATTTCACGGGCGAAGGCGGGCACAACATCGCGCGCGCGTCCTCGGCGCAGGATCAAGCGGCCGCCGGCTTTTTCCAGATCACTTGAAAACGCGCCAAGCGAGGCGTGCAGCCACCACCGCGCAGCGCCGCCAAGGGCCCAGTCGCCAGGCGTCTCATCATCGAGAACAAACAGACACACGACCGGCCGGCCGGCGTTGGCGGCGGCCCTCAGCGCGGGATTGTCAGCGCGGCGAAGGTCATTGCGGAACCAGACGATAAGCGGAGATTGAGACATAAATGCAATAGATTATAGGGGCTTCGAGGCGAGTGTTTATCAACTGTTAACCCGATACGTCCGCCACGGGAAATTGGATTGCGCGCGGATGCTGGACCCGGCCCTTCGGGCTTGGTACGTTTTGGTTAACGTAATGCTTTTTTTGGGGCGCAGGGCGTAAATGGAAAGCTTTCTGGGAGATGTCGTCACCCTTGCCGGCAATGGCTATAGAGGCGTTATCGATAGCGGGATCGATTTACAGACCGTCCTGGCGACCGCAACACTCGTGTTCTGCCTATGCGCGCTGGTCCTTTGCCTTTTCGCCGGGCGCGCCGCAGCAGCGGCGAAGGCGGCCGACGCCAACGCCGCGCGCCGGCTTTTGCAGATCAACGACAAGATTGCTGAAATGCGTCAGCTGACTGCGCAGATGGAACGCTCGGCCTTTAAAGCGGCGAACCCCCCATCGATCGATGAAAACACCCCGGACTTGCCGGAAAGGCCGGAGGAGGCGGAGGTCGAAGTGCTTCATGGGGGTGAAACGCCCCGCTATGACGAAGTTGAGGACAGCAACAAAAGAGCGCTGGAAGCCGCTAAAACCGCAGCGACAGTGCCGGTTTGGAAATCGTTCTTGCGGCGCAAATCCGGCGAAGAGGATGTTGCGCATTAAAGCAACGTCGCATTGCTTCGCAATTTCTTTGACGCCCCGCCTGCAAAGCGATAGAACCCCCCACCTCCACTTCAAGGACGGCCTCGTGGCGGAGTGGTGACGCAGCGGATTGCAAATCCGTGTACGCCGGTTCGATTCCGGCCGAGGCCTCCAAATTATGCCTAAAACGCCTTAGCATCACTGTGTTTGCACCGGCGGCGCGACCAACGGTATAAAGTCGGTAT
>JBCDBL010000120.1:0-12311 GCA_039183635.1 Pseudomonadota bacterium | reverse complement strand
TGTACGAATTATGATCTCGCCATTATGAATAACGGGGCGCTCGACAAGTTTGTTCGGACCGATAATCGCCACCTCGGGTGAGTTGATCACAGGCGTTGCAGCAATACCGCCGAGTGTTCCGAGGCTTGTCAACGTAATGGTTGAACCTGTTAGCTCATTCAGCCCTGCAGACCCTTCGCGGGCCGCTGCCGTGACGCGGCGCAGCTCGCGCGCACAGTCCCATAGGTCGCGGCTTTCCGTGTGCTTTACAACCGGCACCATTAAACCGCCGTCCGTCTGGGTTGCAATACCAATATGGACACCCTCATGAGCGCGCAGTACGTTTGCATCATCGTCATAGACGGCGTTAATCTGTGGAAATTCAGGCTGCAACAATACGATGGCGCGCATAAAAAACGGCAGTAAGGTAAGCTTAGGTTGATCCGTTGTACGATCTTCGTTCAAATCGCGGCGGAGCCTCTCTAGCGCCGTAAGGTCAAACTCCTCGATATAAGAAAAATGTGGTATGCGTGATTTAGCATCCTGCATACGTTCGGCAATTTTACGGCGCAGTCCAATTACTTTTATCTCTTTGACGCCTGATCGCTTTTGCAATGGCGATGAGGCATGAGCGCCCGTTGACCGTGCGTCGACCGTATCGCCAGCTATATACCTATCAAGGTCAGCAGGCGTAATGCGTCCGCCCGGGCCTGTCCCTGGAACGAATTGCAGGGGAATGCCTAACGCATACGCACGTGAACGCGTTGCCGGCGCGGCGAACGGATCGCTATGCTGTACGCTCTCGCTAGCAGTCTGTTGTGCGATTGCGTCGCGTCTTTGTGCCGGCGAGGGGTGGCGTGACAGAGGCGATGCGTTGTCCGAAGATGCCGGTGCGGGTGCTGTATCCGCCCGTTGGCTGGAGACGGGCGTTTCCTCTAACGGTGCTGGTATGGACGTATGATGGACCTCAGGATTATCTTCATCTGCTAGCGTTGCGCTTGCTTCGCCATCAATGTCGATTTCGACCAGAACAGATCCGACAGCAACGATGTCTCCCACTTCGCCATGTATCGTTTTGACGACGCCTTCAACTGGTGAAGGCGTTTCGACTGTGGCCTTGTCTGTCATGACATCGACAAGGTTTTGCTCCTCTTCGATGATATCGCCGGCTTGCACATGCCAGTCTACAATTTCTGCCTCTGTGACGCCTTCGCCGATATCGGGTAGGCGGATTATATGAACAGCCATTTTTAGTCTTCCATCAGCTTTTGCAATGCTTCCACGACGCGGGACGGACCTGGAAAATAATCCCACTCAAAAGCATGAGGATAGGGCGTGTCCCAGCCAGCGACGCGCTGTGTGGGCGCCTTTAAGCTGTAGAAGCATCGCTCTGTGATCAGGGCGGACAGCTCTCCGCCAAAGCCTGCAAATCGCGACGCTTCATGAACGATCAGGCAACGCCCTGTTTTGCGAACTGAATTCGTGATTGTTTCGATGTCAAGCGGAACAATTGATCGCAAGTCAATAAGCTCAGCGTCGATCCCCGCCTCCTCAATGCCCGCCCGCGCAACGTGCACCATGGTCCCATAGGCGAGAACCGTGGCGTCTGCGCCTTGCCTGACCACCGCCGCTTGACCTAGAGGCACCGTGTAATGGCCTTCTGGCACCTGCGCATCTGGGTGATCCTTCCACGCCTTCAAAGCCTGGTCATGGTGTCCGTCGAAGGGCCCGTTATAGAGCCGTTTCGGCTCAAGAAAGATGACCGGGTCGTTACACTCGATCGAAGCGATCAGAAGTCCTTTCGCATCGTAGGGAGTAGACGGAATAACCGTTTTCAGACCAGTAATGTGTGCGAAAATCGCCTCAGGCGACTGACTGTGAGTCTGGCCGCCGAAGATGCCGCCGCCATAAGGCGAACGGACTGTGATGGGAGCGGTAAAATCACCGCCCGAGCGATAACGCAGCCTTGCCGCTTCTGAGACAAGCTGATCGTAAGCAGGCAAAATATAGTCGGCAAACTGAATTTCAATGACCGGGCGCAAGCCTTCCGCACCCATTCCTATCGCAGTCGACACGATGCCCCCCTCAGATATTGGGGCGTCAAAGCACCGGTGCAGACCATGCCTTTCTTGCAACTTGTCAGTGACCCGGAACACACCGCCAAAATAGCCTACATCTTCGCCGAACACGAGGATGTCAGGATCGCGCGCCATCATTACATCGAGAGCGTTATTCAACGACTGGATCATATTCATTGATGGCATGGCTTAAATTCCAATTTCGCCGCGCTGTTCGAGAATGCGCCAATCCGGCTCCTCGAAGACATGCTCGAACATCTCTTTAACGCTCGGTTTTGAGGCGCCCAGAACACCGACACCCTCCGCTTGTTTAATGGCCTCTTTGACTGTTGCGGCCGCCTCCTCCACCGCTTTTGCGTGGCGATCCTCGTCCCAGTCACCGCCTTTAATGAGGTGATCTTTTAGCCTGTCGACAGGATCGCCGAGCGGCCATGCCGCTGCTGCGTCTTTCGGCCGGTACTTTGTAGGATCGTCCGATGTAGAGTGACCCTCCGCGCGGTAGGTAAAAAATTCTATCAGTGTCGCGCCATAGCCGGCGCGAGCGCGTTTCGCCGCCCACTCAATTGCGGCCCATACAGCCAGAGTATCGTTCCCGTCGACCCGTAAACCTGGAATACCATAACCAAGAGCTTGGGCGGCGAATGTTGTCTCATTACCGCCAGCGATGCCTGAAAAGGATGAGATAGCCCACTGATTATTGGTGACGCATAAAATCACGGGCGCTTTATACACGCTCGCGAACGTAAGCGCCTCGTGATAATCGCCTTCTGCTGTTGTGCCTTCGCCGATAAAACCGATTGCGATGCTGTCATCGCCTCGATACGCTTTCGCCATCGCCCACCCAACAGCATGCCCAATCCGGCTCCCAACATTGCCAGATAGTGAGTAAAATCCGTGTGCTTTGCTGGAATATAGAATAGGCAATTGCCGGCCCTGGAGGGGGTCGCACGCGTTGTTGAATATCTGATGGGCGAGATCCCTAATCGGATAGCCCCGCGCCAGAAGCCACCCGACCATTCGATATGTTGGGAAGCACATATCGTCTGGACGAAGCGCCAGAGAAGGCGCCGCGCTAAGCGCCTCTTCACCTGTCGTTTTCATAAAGAAGCTGGTTTTGCCCTGGCGCTGAGCGGTGAACATTCTGTCATCGAAAGCCCGGTTTAGGAGCATGACTTTCAGTGCAGCGACGAAATCACCATTACTTGCTTCTGGTCGCCAGTCCCCACAAGCATCGTGATCATCTGCTAAAGTCCGGATCATACCGAATGGAAGTTCGCGCAGAACTGCCTCGGAGGCGTCTATAGCAGGGCGAGGCGTGTCGCCCGCAGGCGGAAGTTCGATGTCGCTAAAATCCACCTGGTCGCCGGGGCGTGCGCTTGGTTGGGGGATGTGAAGCGTGATGTTTCGTCTAGACGTCATAAAGTTATGGACCTCCTTGCCCATAACCTTTGTTTTGCATGCTTCACAGAGAAATTTAATTTCCAAATTTTGCTATATCGCGAGTAATAAGTTTATGTTATTCCTTAAAAATGCAAAAAAGTTGATAATTTTTCGATTTCCGCGAGAGATATGAAATGGATGTTATTGATCAAAAAGTGCTGCGCATGCTGCAGTCGCACCCCACGGCGTCGATGACTGACCTTGCTGCTATGGTGTCGATGTCTCATACAGCGTGCTGGAAACGCGTGAAACGCCTTGAGAGAGATGGCTATATTGCTGGTCGAGCGGTGTTACTGAATCAGCGCGCGGTGGGCTTGAATATCACCGCGATGGTTGAGATTAAAATTGAAAAGCATACTGCGGAAAAATTGGATGTTTTCGAAAGCTCTGTAGACGACATTCCAGAGATCATTGCATGCTATTCCATGAGCGGGGATAGCGATTACATTTTGCATGTGGTTGCCAAAAGTATTGAGGACTACGAGCAGTTTCTTAAAGGAAAGCTTTCGCGTCTCCCTCATGTCGAGTCGATCAAGTCAAATTTTGCTTTGAAACTGGTAAAAAACACAACAGACCTTCCTGTCTAGAAGTTGTTTGTGGATTTTGATTTTGAGATTTGACGACGCAGACTGCCTCCGTTCACAAATATTATAACCCTATAGCGTCTTATAATCAGAAATTTCTGTCCATGTCGCGATATTGTAAAAAGAGAATGGGCTGGTCAGGCCATAGACCTTTGCCAGCTTATTCTTTGCGGCTAGGGCAGATTACTATCAGAAATCTACTGCTAACCACTCATTATCCCCCAGCATATCGTTAAGCTCGACCATGCAGTTCCAGTATTTTTCGCGGCCAGCTTCCTGAATGCCTTTGTGACAGGCCTCATCCGCAGAGGTAAACGGGGGACGAAAGGCTTGTCGCCGCGCCGGGTGCAAGGTGCTTGAAAACCATGAGACAAGGCTAACGCATTGCGCACGGCGCCCTAAATCCTCCGGCCACAAATTTGCCTCTGGATAGGCTTGCGCCACATAGGTCAAGATAGCGACATTTTCGGTGAGTATAGTATTGTCTATTTCAAGCGCGGGAACCGTGCCGCGGGGGTTTTTCGTCAAATAGTCTGGCCATGCCTCCTCACCGGGCTTAGCGAAGTACAATTGCGGGTCCGCGCCCGCTTCTTTCAGAGCAATCAACGACGCAACAGCGCAAGCGCCTGTCCGCAAGTAAAGGGTCAGCATCTCACTTGTCCTTCCTCATTGGGCGCTTGCGTGATTAAAAGGGCCGCCGCGCGATCTCTTATCGCTTCCGGTACGGGTGCTGATTTTCGCTTCTGCAAGTCGAAGTGAACGGAGATCACATCGGCGACGGCTTCCACTGCGCCATCCTTCACACCTGACATTGTATGGCGGATGGTCAGAGACGAACCACCGATACGTAAAATAGCGGATTCCACCTGGAACAATTCTCCCAACGGAATTTCCGCTTTGAGATCGAGTTTGACCTGCACATCGGCCCAACCGAAGGTACCACGCTGTGCCTCAGCGAAATCAAAGCCAAGGGCCGTTAGGGTGTGCATCCCCACATCATCAAATGCAGCCATGTAGTGGCGCGTATTAAGGTGTCCCATGACATCGCATAGCCAAGGGTGTGCGACACCGCTATGGGTTACTAGCCGTTCGCCTATTGATCAAAACCCAACCTGGTCGCCACCCTTCAGCGCCAACATTTCCCGCGCCTCGTCAGGGGTGGCGACCTCAAGGCCTAACTCTTCAATGATCGTCCGAATCTTACGCACCTGCTCAGCGCTTCACCGACCCAGTCGCTGCCCTGGGCATTGCAGAGGTTCGTCCAAAATGCCTCGTCACGGCGCACGTCTGTTGAGCATAGACCAATATGGCTAAACCCATACAGGCTGGCCGGTCGGCCATAATGAAGCGGCCAGCTATTCGCCTCAGGTCGCAGGACGAGTTCAATTTTATTACCTGTTGGATCGACAAACTCGACAAAGCGGTCTACCCGCCGCTGCTCGCATTCATTTTTATTTCCTCTCGGACCGTATACCCCCCATTGTCAAGCAACGCAGCGCCCGCCCCTATTTCTTGAGCCGTATGGAATACCGGCACTTCACGAACCAGTACACGGATTGACGGACGCGACGCCCCCCAGGCTGGCCTCAACGGTGTCCGTGACGGTCGACATCAGGGCCCGGCGCCCCGGCCTGCCCTACCCAAACACCCATGGCGGTGATCCAACCGACGCCAATAATCGAGCCAAATGCTAGGGAAAAAAGCTGACGTGGACCAATCGCTTTTTTTAGGCGTGGTGCAGAGTATTCAGTATATCCCATAAGCTTAACCCCACCTGTTATTGACGAATTTCGAGGAGGCGGGCGTTACGCACCGCCTCCAGGTCACCGATTGAACTCGACCCGACCATGGCCTCGACCTCCGATGAAATCTTTTCACAAACATCATTAGACAATTCCGGACGCCCCAATGAGGCCCAGCGGGCCTGCTGACTTGGCCCCAAATGACCAAGATAATGACGTATCCCCCCCTCTCCGCCGCCTAGATGATAGCCAAGAAAAACCCCAGCCGCCGCCCAGCGAAGGCCCGGTCCGGCTTTCAGCGCTTTGTCAACATCCTCAACATCGGCTATACCCTCTGCCACAATATGCACAGCTTCTTGAAACAAGGCCGAGGATAGACGATTGGCGATGTGCCCAGGAACTTCTTTACGTATACGAACCGGAGTATGCCCTAAGCCCTCATAGTACCTACATGCACGGCCGACGATCCCCTCATCAATTCCATAAATTTCAACCAGCGGCAAAAGATGTGGCGGATTAAATGGGTGTGCGACGATGGCTCGCTCAGGGTTCTTCATCGCAGCTGTAAAATCACTCCACACCAGGGAAGATGTACTTGACGCCATGACCGCATGGGCGGGCGCCTGTTCCTCAAACGCTGCAAAAATGCTCTGTTTCAGTTCAGAGCGCTCGGGGGCATTCTCCTGAATGAAGTCAGCTGACTGAACAGCAAGCTCTTGGTTTTCAACAACCTCAACCCCACCCCTCTCGTGCTCGCTTAGGTGGGATAAATCCGCGAGCTTCGCAGCAACGCCGTTCTGAAACCGGGCACGGATTTCTGGTGAGGGGTCATAGACGCGCACGTCCAGTCCATTTGCCACAAATAGCGCCGCCCAGCTTTCACCGATGAGACCACCCCCAACAATTGCGACCGTCTTTATACGCTGCTCATCCATGCGCTTCATACCTTAAGCCAGCCCCGCATTCATCCCTACCCCCGCGCCTCTCCATCGGCTTGCTCCCAAACCGTTGTCGACGAAAGGATGTCTTTCATGCCTGTCAAAATATCTGCTGCCAGGACCTCGGCCGCAGCTTCCCCGCTGCCTCGTTCGATATATTGAAGAACATGGTCTGGGCATTCAGGATGCCCCATATTTGGCAGATCGTTGGCCAGACGACGCAGCATCGGCCCCGCCTTCAGCCATAAATTCTGGATAAGCTCCAACAAAACCGGCGAGTGCGCATGCTCGTAAATACCAAACTTCAACGCACGGTTCGCCTGAAGATAAGCGATAATATCATCGTTTTTCGTCGCCTCTCGCAACGCGAGCGCTGACTCTCTCAATTGCGCCAAGTCTGTCTGCCCAACGTTCGGAGCGGCCAATATAGTCGCGCGTTTTTCAAGAACCGCGCGCAACTCCATCACTTCAGAAAATGTGTCTCTCGTTACCTTCGGTACAATGACAGTGCCGTTGGGGTTTTGTGTGAGCGCCCCCTCAGCGACCAGGCGAGACAAAGATGCCCGGACGGGCATGGGGCTGGTGCCAAAGGCTTCCGCTACACCGCGCACTGTCAGCTTTTGCCCTGGTACAAACTGGCCCGAAACTATCGCCTCCCACAGGGCGGCGTGCAGCCGCTCATGCAGCGGCTCATGGCTTAATGGTACGACCGGAAGGGCGCCAGCGGCTTTAGCAGCCATAAAAAGACCCTTTCCATGATCTGATGACATATGTGACTACCACCCCTTCAGATGCCCTTCCGACTTAAGGTGGTCGTACATAACGTCCAACGTCGCAGCAAATCGGTCTGTGATAAGTTTCATATCCGTTTCATCAGTGTTGAATGGTGGCGAAAATGCGATCACATCATTTGTTAGTGCCCGCACAAGAAGCCCTTGCTTCATTGCCGCTTCGCGGACCCGGCCGCTCACCCCCAAATCAACGGGGAAGGGCGTTGCCGATGACCGCTCTGCGACAAGCTCCACACCAGCCATGAACCCGCCTGCTCGCACATCGCCGACAAGCGGGTGATCTCCCACGGCCGACTTTAGCATGGTGAAAAAGCGTCTCCCCGCCGCGCCAGCCTGCTCGACCAATCCCTCCTCTTCAATAATGCGAAGGTTCGCAAGGCCCGCTGCCGCTGAAATCGGATGAGCCGTAGACGTGAAGCCGTGTCCAAAGACACCAACCTCTTGCCGTTGCTCGTCAATGATATTCCAAACTTTGTCGCCCACGAGCACCGCCGATAACGGAGCATAAAGACTTGTTAGCCCCTTGGCGGTGACGATTAAGTCTGGAGCCACATTAAAGTGCTGCGCCCCAAACCATTCGCCCAGGCGACCATAGCCGGTGATCACCTCATCAAACACGAGTAAGATGTCATGCTCGTCCAAGACACTTTTGATGGCCTCAAAATATCCGTCAGGCGGCGTCAAAACACCGCCCGTTCCCATAACCGGCTCGGCCCAAAAAGCGGCAACCGTCTCCGGCCCTTCGCGCCTTATCAGGGCGTCCAACTCATCAGCATAACTCTGCGCATCCCGCTCCGGTTCCCGATAAAGGTCAGGCGCGCTGACATGAAAAAATCTTTCGCCCGGCAGATCGAAAAGTTTATGGACAACGGACAATCCAGTGAGACTGCCTGCCGCCCCGGCGACGCCATGATAAGAGCGCCATCGCGATATGAGTTTCTTCTTGTCCGGCTTCCCCCGCAAATTATTATAATACCAGACGATCTTGGCTGTCGTATCGTTCGCGTCGGACCCGGAACTTCCAAAGAACACTTTGCGCATATTGCCTGGCGCAAGTGACAGGATTTTATCGGTTAACGCCAAGGCCGGCTCGTTCCCCATACCGTTAAAGCTGTGATAAAAGGGCAAGTCATAGCCCTGGCGGGCCATAGCGTCGATAATCTCCGTACGCCCATAACCGACATTGACGCACCAAAGACTGGCGGCTGAGTCGATATACTCGTTCCCTAGCCCATCCCAAAGCCGCACGCCCTCCGCACGCTTCATAATACGCGAACCCTGCGCGGACATCTGATCGACCGACGAAAAGGGGTGCAGCATGTCGCCCTTCACAATCGACTGCTGCGATGAGGTTTTATGGTCCCGTGCAAACATCTCTCATACCTGCATAGCGCATTTTGTGATCACAGTATTATAGCACCGCTGGAAGAACAAGCCCTGTTCGCCTTTTCACCGACCCGCCCCAACCGTTTTCATGCCTCTCCTATTCTGATTTCAACAGCATTCTTCTAACTAAATACCTGAAATTATTACATTAAATCAAAACCATGAGGGAACTGCAAAAACAGAAGCGCAACGAACGAATACCACGCTCACCCTGCTATTGTATTTAGTGATCACAGAAGTCATAATCCCGCTTTAGAATTCCGGAATCGGGTCATGTGCTTCAGACCGGAAGCCACGCCCCTAACGAACCCTCAAGGCAGATGAACATGCAACGCTTCAACAATTTTATCGACGGGGAGTGGATCCCAGGAAAAGGCGAATATGAGAATCGCAGCCCGTCTGACGTCTCCGATCTCATTGGCATTTACCACACTGGCAACGCCTCAGATGTTGATGCAGCGGTCGCCGCCGCTGCCAGCGCCCAACAAGGCTGGGCCGCTACATCCCCTGAAGAACGCTCCGACATCCTCAACCGCACCGGCAATATTCTACTGTCCCAAAAAAATGAGCTTGGCAAATTATTGGCACGTGAGGAAGGTAAAACACTGGCCGAGGCCACCGGCGAAGTTGAGCGCGCAGGACGGGTGTTTCAGTTCTTTGCCGGAGAGGCGCTTCGTATATTCTCTGAATACGGAGACTCTATTCGATCAGGGGTAGATGTTCGCATTTCGCGCGAACCTCTAGGGGTCATAGGCCTTATCACACCATGGAATTTTCCCATTGCGATCCCAGCATGGAAGGCCGCCCCGGCCCTCGCGTTTGGGAACAGCGTGGTTATGAAACCAGCGGGCCTTACGCCAGCCTCGGCGTGGCGCATGACCGCCGCCCTTTCAGAAGCTGGCCTTCCCAATGGCGTGTTCAATCTCGTCATGGGGTCAGGCCGGGATGTTGGCGAAGCCCTCCTTTCCCACCCGGACATAGCCGCCATAACTTTTACCGGTTCAGCACAGGTCGGCCGGCGCGTTGCTATACGTTGCGCCGAAACCCACAAAAAAGTGCAACTGGAAATGGGCGGGAAAAATCCAATGATCGTCCTCGATGACGCAGATTTAGATAAAGCGGTTCGTGTCTGTATTAATGGAGCCTTTGCTGCAACGGGCCAGCGCTGCACCGCCTCTTCGCGCCTTATCGTAACGCGGGGCGCCCATGACGAATTTGTCGAAAGGCTGGTCTCCGCCATGCAAAACGAAAAGGTGGGCCACGCTCTCGCCCCCGACACCACCATCGGCCCAGCGGCCAGCGAAGAGCAACTCTCTTCCAACCTTAAATATGTCGACATGGCGCGCGAAGAAGGCGCTGAGGTGATCGGCGGCGAACGGTTAGAGCGCGATACGGAGGGCTTCTTTCAGGCGCCGGCGCTTTTCCTGAACGCCCGAAACGACTTTCGGACAAGTCAGGAAGAAATCTTCGGTCCTTGCGCAAGTGTCTTGAAAGTCGATAATTTCGATGAGGCCGTCGACCTGGCGAACGCCACCACATTTGGCCTGTCCTCCGGCATCTGCACGACAAACTTGGCTTACGCATCGGCATTTCAACGCAGATCCGAGGCCGGCATGGTGATGGTCAATCTGCCAACGGCGGGCGTTGACTATAATGTTCCCTTTGGCGGCCGCAAAGGGTCATCCTACGGCCCGCGGGAACAAGGCGGATATGCAAAAGAATTCTACACCTCAGTAAAGACATCTTATGTCCAAGCCTAATCCGTTGACAGATGACCGTCCAACGCCGTTATTTGCATTGGCGTCACCCAAAAATGCATTGGGTGAGGATTATCGGCGACGCTTCATTGCTGTGGCCCCAAACGGCGGCCGACGCACACCGACGGACCACCCTGCCCTCCCCATCAGCCCTGAAGCGTTGGCCAATACAGCGAAATCTTGCCTTAACCAAGGGGCGTCAATGATGCATGTGCATGTCCGCAATGCTTCAGGAGGTCATGCACTCGACGCCGATGGGTATCGGGCGGCACTTGGCGCCATAAGGAAATCCTGTGGCGATAACCTCGTCCTGCAAATTACAACGGAAGCGTTGGGCATATACCCCTCAGACGTCCAACGAAATATCGTACGGGACGTCAAGCCGGAAGCAGCTTCCCTCGCCTTTCGTGAACTTGCCAAAGACGAACAAGAAGCAGAACAATTCGCTCTTCTGCTTCGGTGGATGCGCGAAGCTGGCGCCGCGCCGCAGATTATTATTTACGATACGGATGACTTAGACCGCTTCCAAAGCTTTTTAACAGACTATAGCTTTCCACCAGAGGATTTCTCTGTACTGTACGTACTCGGGCGATATGTTGAGAAACCTCAGGGCCTCCACCAGCTCTTACAATTTTTGAATGCAGACGCCCCTAGATTTCGCGATCTCATGGTATGCGCTTTCGGTGCAGAAGAAACAGCCTGCATCACGGCCGCCGCCTTGTTCGGCGCCAGTGCGCGCGTTGGTTTCGAAAACAATCTCTGGCTCCCGAGCGGCGATGTCGCCTATGACAATGCCGATCTCGTGGCATCATCGCGAGCATCATTGAACGGTGTGGGCCTCAACGCCGGAACTGCTAACGATCTTCGTTCTTTGTGGGGTATATGAAATTACAAGAATGAAAATTACACGCGCGCCGTGTCACTATCGGTAAGTACAGAGAGTATCTCTACTAAAGATACGGCAAGCGGATCAATACGGACAAGAAAAACGGTCCAGCCTTTAAATCCGTATCAAGAAATTCTCTAACACCCCGAACATGCCCCCCCCCGACCATGGTCGGCTGAATGACCTCCTCGGCTCTCTGCTAAGACGTCTCAAAAGATATCCGTAAAAGGATCGTTTTGCTGAAAACCGAGGCAAAAGATATTGATGCACGGTTGACCAATCTCTGGGATCAAATTGGACGAAACGATCTGGAACTGGACGACGTCGGGCGAAGGCTCATCCAATCGCTGCAAGCTAAACGGGCCTCGCTAGGACAAAATACTGAGCGGCTGGAGGCGTCGCGACAGACGCCGATCCGCCCTCTCCAAAAACGCGACTTGACCCGGCTTGCCAATGAAGCCCCCCGCCGTCTCACGAACGGGAGCGAACCCTGCTTCGCCCGCGCCTATCTCCGCGCCCTCGTCGAGCGCGTCACCATCGGCAACGGACGCGTCCACATCCGAGGCAACAACCTCGTTCTTTTAAAACACGCTAGGCTGTAGTGACAAATTAGGGGTTTCATTTTTTGGCGAACCTTGATTCAAGACTGATTTTTGGGAGGTCGGTCATGGACGGCGAGGTTTTACGGGACGATCAGTGGTTGCGCCTTGAGCCCTTTGTTCCTGGCGGT
>JBCDBL010000119.1:0-12707 GCA_039183635.1 Pseudomonadota bacterium | reverse complement strand
TTCGCCATCACCCTGGCGCTGATGGTGGGCACGGCCGGTCTGCCCCACGTCATCGTGCGGTTCTTCACGGTGCCGAAAGTGTCCGATGCGCGGATGTCGGCGGGCTACGCCCTTGTCTTTATCGCGCTGTTGTATACGACCGCGCCGGCGGTCGGCGCCTTCGCCCGGATCAACTTTATTGAGACGGTGAACGGCTCTACCTACGCCGCGGCGGAGGAAGAGGGCGGCACGCCGCAGTTTTTCAAAACCTTCGAGGACATCGGTCTCATCGGCTGGATGGATAAAAACGGCGACGGCGTCATCCAGTACGCCGCAGGCGCGCCCTTCGAGGGCAAGGCGGCGTTCACGGGCGATCGAGGCGCCAGCGGCGAACGCGTTCTCACCAATACGCCCACTGCGAGCGTCAACGAGGTCCATGTGGACCGCGACATCATGGTGCTCGCCAATCCGGAGATCGCCAAGCTGCCGGGCTGGGTCATCGCCCTTGTGGCGGCCGGCGGCATCGCTGCGGCCTTGTCCACGGCGGCGGGCCTCCTGCTCGTCATCTCCGCCTCGATCAGCCATGATCTGCTGAAGAAAACCTACATGCCGCAAATCTCCGAGCGGGGCGAGCTGTTGGCCGCACGGGGCGCGGCGGTGTTCGCGATCTGCGTCGCCGGCTATCTCGGCATCAATCCGCCGGGGTTCGTGGCGCAGGTTGTGGCGCTCGCCTTCGGGCTCGCCGCTTCGTCCTTGTTCCCGGCGATCCTGATGGGGATCTTCTTTAAGGGAATGAACCGCGAAGGGGCGATCGCCGGCATGGTCGCAGGTCTCGGCTTGACGCTGGCCTACATCGCCTACTTCAAATCGCCCTGGTTCGGCGCGGTCAACACCGCCGATCACTGGCTGTTCGGCATCTCGCCGGAAGGCATCGGGTCGATCGGCATGGCGATTAACTTCGCCGTCGCCGTCCTGGTCTCGCGTTTGACCAAGCCGACGCCGGAGACGGTCCAGGACCTTGTGGACGATATTCGTATCCCCACGGGAGCCGGCGTCGCCCACACCCACTAAGCACGGGTCTGACGTCCTCCCTTAAGGCCGGCGCGCCGCCGGCCCCTCAAAGCGGCCCTTGGAAAAGGGCCGCTTGTTTCTGTGGGTTCTCCTCCCCCGTGCAACGGGGGAGGTGGGCCGCGCGGTGCGCGTGGGTCGGAGGGGGCGCGATCTGCGTGTTTAAAAGGCGGCTTTTAGCGTCCAGGCGGTATCCAGGCCCCCTCCGTCAGCTTCGCTGACACCTCCCCCGCCATGCGGGGGAGGGGACGATGATCTTGTCGTGATCGAGAGCTGCTTTTTCGTGACGACGATAACTTCAGTCTTTGAAATTTTACGCGACCTCGGAAGTAGGCTATTGTTTCATAAAAGAAAAATATAAAGGGAGGAAGCATGGCGGCGCCGATCATCATCGGCTCTGTGTTGGCCTATACCGCTCTTTTGTTCGCGATCGCCTATTGGGGCGACCGGCGGGAGGCGTCCTCTTCGTTCACGCCCCGGTATTGGGCCGTATACGGTCTTTCCTTCGCGGTTTATTGCACGTCCTGGACGTTTTACGGCGCCGTCGGCACCGCCGAGGCCAGGGGGTGGGAGTATCTGCCGATTTACCTTGGGCCCCTGATCGTATTTTCCGTCGGCTTGCCCGTGGTGACGCGCATGGTCGAAATCGGCAAGCGCATCCACACAACCTCGATTGCGGACTTTCTGTCGGCCCATTACGGCAAATCCCAGGCCCTGGCCGCCCTTGTGGCCGCTATCGCCGTCATCGGCGCCCTGCCGTACATCGCCTTACAGTTAAAATCGGTCACGACGACCTTCGCCTACCTCAACGATCCCGGCGGGGCGGATGGAGCGGCAAGAGGCGGCGTGTTTCTCGTCGCCATCGTTCTGGCGGCGTTCGCCGTTCTGTTCGGCACCCGTCATATCGACATCACGCGCCACAATCGCGGCATGGTGGCGGCGATCGCGTTCGATTCCATCGTCAAGCTTGTCGCGTTGCTGGCCGTCGGCCTGTTCGCCCTGGCCTTGAACGCCGGCGGCGCGGCGGATGTCGTGCGCAGCGCCGGCCCGGCCCTGTCCGCCGCGACGTCGACGGATCGGTTCGTGACGCTGACGCTGTTGTCCATGGCGGCGATCCTGTGCCTGCCGCGGCAGTTTCACGTGGCCGTGGTGGAATGCCGCGCGCCTGGCGCCTTGAAGCCCGCGAGCACGTTGTTCTGCGTTTACTTGATCGCCATTTCTCTGTTGGTGCTGCCGATCGCCGAAGCGGGCCTCACCCGGCCGGAGCTTGCCGGCGTCGCGCCGGATCTGTTCGTCCTCGCCTTGCCTATCGCCAACGGCGCCGACGCCCTGGCGCTGTTTGTCTTCGTCGGCGGGTTCGCCGCGGCGACGGGCATGGTGATCGTGGCGTCCGTGGCGCTGTCCACAATGGTGGCGAACGATCTTATCGCGCCGTTTCTGTTAAGGGCCGATGCGGCGGAGGGGCCGCGTCCGGGGTTCGGGGCGCGGCTGTTGTTCGTCCGCCGGGCGAGCATCGCCGTCTTGATGCTGATCGCCGCCCTGGTGGCCGCCTACGCCCCCGAGGGCGCCCAGCTCGCCAGCTTCGGCATTTTGTCCTTCGCCGCCGCCGCCCAATTCGCCCCGGCGCTGATCGGGGCGCTCTATTGGCGCCGCGCCCGGCTCGTCGGCGCTGCTGCCGGCATGACCGCCGGGTTCGCCGCATGGGTCGTCTGCCTGCTGATCCCTTCATATTTGGGGGAGGAGGGCGACGCCCTCGGCCTGTTGTCGCTCCTCGATTTTACTGGCTGGGACAGCCTCACTCGCGGGGTTTTCTGGAGCCTTGGCCTCAACACGGCCGCCTTCGTTCTCGGCTCCCTCTATGCGCCGGAGCGTGCGGCGGGCCGGACGCCGCAGCACGCCGCGCCGACAACGGCGACGGCGGGGGATCTCTATCTTCTCATTGAACGCTGCCTCGGCGGGGAGCAGGCCGGGCGCGTCATCGCCGATTTCGAGGTCGGGCGGGACGGGGGCTACGACCGCGCCCGTTCGGCCGACGCCGAGCTGATCGCGTTCACTGACAAACAGATCTCCAAGGCGATCGGCGCGTCCTCGGCCAGTATTTTGCTGCGCAGCGTTGTCGCCGGCGGCGCCTTGCGGGTTCAGGACGTCGCGACGCTTCTCGGGGAGACCACGGGCAAGGTGAGCTTCTCCCAGGAGCTTCTGCAGACCACCCTTGAAAACGTCGCCCCCGGCGTGTCCGTGGTGGACAAGGATCTAAAGCTCGTCGCGTGGAATGACGCCTATGTGGAGATGTACGACTATCCGCCGGGCTTCATTTATGAAGGCCGGCCGATTGGAGATCTGATCCGCCACAACGCCCGGCGCGGGGAGTGCGGTCCCGGCGATGTTGAGGACCATGTGCGCCGCCGGCTTCAGCACCTGAGACGCGCCATGGACCACGCGTTCGAGCGCATTCGGCCGAACGGCATGGTGGTGAAAATCGAAGGCGTCCGCTCCCCCAGCGGCGCCTACGTGACGACCTTTACCGACGTCAGCGACTACAAGCGCATTGAAAAAGCTCTGATCGACAGTGAACGGTCTATCCGGTTTTACACCGACAACATTCCGGCGATGATCGCGTTCGCCGACAATGAAGAGCGCGTGCGTTTCGCCAATATCGCCTATCGCGAAACTTTGTGCGGACGACAGGACGATATTATCGGCGTCCCGCTCGCCGACGCGTTGGGCGCCGCCGCGTACGCCGAGCGCAAACCATTCATCGAAGAGGCGTTGCAAGGCCGCAAGGCCCGTTTCGACATCGAGATCGAGGAGGCGGGGGAGCGCCGGTGCATGCAGGTTTCCTATGTGCCGCAATTCCGCGCCGACGGCGCGGTGCGCGGCTTTTTCGGTCTGTACCAGGACGTCACCGCGCGCCGCAGCGCCGAGGAAGCGCTGGAGCGCACCAACGAGACGCTGGAGGAGCGCGTTGAGGAGCGCACGCGCGCCCTGTCGACCCTGAACGCTGAACTTGACGCCGCCCGCCGCGACGCCGAGCGCGCCACGGCGTCGAAAACCAGGTTTCTCGCCGCCGCCAGCCATGACGTCTTACAGCCTTTGAACGCCGCGCGCCTGTTCGCCTCGGCCCTTGCAGAAGAGGCCGGCGCAGGGTCCGATGCGGCGGATCTCGCCGGCAAAATCGATTCCTCGATCGCCTCTGCCGACCGTCTTTTGCGGTCGCTGCTCAACATATCAAAGCTCGACGCCGGCGGTTTGCAGCCGGAATATTCCGACTTTCCATTGCAGGCCGTATTGGATGACCTAACGAATGAGTTCGCCATGGCTGCGGCGGAAAAGGGCTTGCGGTTTTCCTGTGCGTCCACCGGGCTTTGGGTCCGCTCCGACCGCGGCCTTTTGTTCAGCGCTTTGCAGAACCTCGTTTCGAACGCCGTTCGCTATACGGATGAAGGCCGTGTTCTGATCGGCGCGCGCCGCGCCGGCGATACGGTGAGAGTAGAGGTGCGCGATACGGGCCGCGGCGTGCCGGAGGACCGCAAGATTGAGATTTTTGAGGAGTTCCGGCGATTGGACAGGGATGCTGAAATCAGCGGCGCTGGTCTTGGCCTTGCGACGGTGGACAGGATCGCACGGCTTTTGTCTTTGCCGCTTGCGCTGCGTTCGAAGGTCGGCGCGGGCTCGACATTCTCCTTGACCGCGCCCCGGGCGGAGGCCGCGGCCGAGAGCGCGGCGCCGCCCCCGGCCCGGGCGCCGCTCGACGGTCTCGTTGCGCTGTGCATCGACAATGATCAGACCGTTTTGGAGAGCATGGAGGCCGCATTGGGCCGCTGGGGGGCGACGGCGCTCACCGCGCGCTCCGACGAGGACGCCCTTGTCAAATACGGCGCCGATCTTCCGCCGCCGGACTTGCTCATTCTCGATTATCAATTGGATCGGGGGCGGACGGGGTTCGACGTTCTTCAGCGCTTTGACGCCATATGGCCCCGTCGGCCGTTCACCATCATGATCACAGCCTCCGCATCAGGGGCGGCCGAAGCGCGCGCGGCGCGGGAGGGCGTGGCCGTTCTCGCAAAACCCGTGGAGCCTGCGGAACTGCGGGCTCTCATCGGCCAGATGCGCCGCCAGGCGGCCGAATAAACGTCAGCCGTCGTCCTTCGTCACGTCCGTTTCGACCAAAAGCGCTCCGGCGATCATCGCCGCCTGGGTGCGGGTTTGCACGTCGAGCTTGCGCATGATCGCCGTCATATGGGCTTTCACCGTGGCCTCGCTGATATCCAGTTCGTAGGCGATCTGTTTGTTCAGCAACCCCTTGTGCACAAGAAGCAAGACCTTCAACTGCGCCGGGGTGAGGTCGGAAAGTTTTTTTACCTCATCCGCCTCCGCAGACGGCGCAGCGTCCTCCGCCCCGGGCGGCGCCCATGTCTCCCCGTCGAGCACGGCGGCGATGGCCGCCCGAATGACGTCGATGTCCGAGGATTTCGGCACGAAGGCCATGGCGCCGAAGGCGAGGGCGCGGCGGGCGACATTGTCCGCCTCGCTGCCCGATACGACGATCACAGGCAGGGCGGGATGATCCTGACGCAGGGCGATGAGCCCGGCGAAGCCCTCTGAGTCCATCATATGGAGATCGAGGCACAAAAGGCCCGGCTTCGCATCGTCGATCGCCGCGCGTGCGTCGGCGAGGGACGGCGCTTCCAGAATGTCGCGGTCCGGCGCCGCGCCGGCGATCGCCTGGCGCAAGGCGCCCCGGAACAGGGGGTGGTCGTCCGCAATGATGATCGGTTTGCCGCGCACCGGCGCCTCCTCACTATCGGAACACAAGGACACACAACACTAACGCTTCGGCCGTCTATGGATCAATTCCTGAAACGGGCCGGCGCGCAATATAAGGCGGCGATGATATCATCATGGGCCAAAAGCCGGGCCGCATCCATTCGACCTTTGTCTGATAGACCAATCGCCAATGGAAAGCTTGGGCGTTCTCCCCGACACTCGCCGCAACAAGATCGCAAAAGACGGGAGGATTTGTCGATGGCTTTTCGGATGGTGACCGCCCTGCAACGTCGCGCGCTGAAATGCGCTCTTCTGGCCGCAACGTCTCTGACGCTGGCCGTTCCCGCCGCCGCGGCGGACCGTGTGGAGGCCCTGGAAAGCCGCATGTCGGCGCTGGAGGGCAGGCTCGACCGGATTTTGATGCGTCTGGAGACGGGCGGGGCGCAATTGACCGCCGAGGAGGCCCGTACGCTCCAGGACGCCGGTAAAATCTTAAGACAGGGCGCCGACAGCGCCGCCGCGCCTGTGCTGATTGAGCTGGAAACCCCCGGCGGGATCGCCGCGCAGACGCCCTTGCGGACCCGGGAAAAAACCGAAGGCTTTCGCGTCGGCGACACGCAATTCGGCTTTACGGGCTTCGTAAAGCTCGATGCATCGTTTACGGATTTTTCCAGCGGCGATCTGCCGTCCTCAAGCCTCGGCCGTGACTTTTACATCCCCGGGCTGGTCCCCGTGGGCGGCGAGGGCGACGGCGCGGACTTCGACTTCAACCCCAGGGAGACCCGCTTTATTTTTACGATGGATTCAGAGCGCGGCGGCCGTGAAATCGGCGGCAAGCTGGAGTTCGATTTTCAGGTGACAAACGACGGCAACGAACGGGTTTCAAACAGTTACACGCCGCGCATGCGTCAGGCGTACGTTACGATCGACAACTGGCTGTTCGGCCAAGCCTGGTCGACGTTCCAGGATGTGTCGGCCTTGCCGGACAATCTCGACTTTATCGGCCCGACGGAGGGCACCGTCTTTATCCGTCAGCCAATGGTTCGTTACACCAAAGGCCCGTTCCAGATCGCGCTGGAACAGCCTGAAACCACGGTGACGACGTCGGCCGGCGCGCGCCTGCTGCCCGGCGACGACATCGCCCCGGACGCCGTTGTCCGCTACGGTAAAAAAGGCGACTGGGGCCATTTTGCGGCCGCCGGCATCGTCAGGGCTCTGCATATAGAGGACGAGCTTGTGCCCGGCGCCGTGGAGGACACTGCAATCGGTTACGGGCTCAGCCTTTCGGGCAAGCTGAACGCCTGGGGCAAGAATGATTTTCGCTTCATGGCGACGGCGGGGGAGGGGCTTGGCCGCTATATCGGCGTCAATATCGTAAACGACGCCGCCGTCGATGCGAGGGGCGAGCTTGATCCCATCGAAACCTATTCGGGCTTCGCCTCCTACCGGCATTTTTGGACGCCGAAATGGCGCTCCAGCCTCACCGGCGGATACTTCGCCGCCGACAACCCGGTTGAACTGGTGGGCGACGGCACGACCGATCGGGTTTACTCCGTTCACGCCAATATCATTCATTCGCCTGTGGATAAAATCGATATCGGTTTTGAGTATATCTACTCCAACCGCCGCCTCGACAGCGGTCTTGACGGCGACATGAACAAGTTCCAGTTTTCTACAAAATACAGTTTCTAACCGGTGATGCGGCGGGTGAGTGTTCTCCGCTCGCCCGCCTTCGCTGAATAAAGGACGCGCCCGCTTAAGTTGGCGTTTCAACCGCTGTAAATTCGCGTTCGGGGAGGCTGTTTTTTCGGCTGCGGACCAGCAAAAACATTTGCGGTACGAAGTAAAACGAGATCACGGTCGACAGAAGAACGCCGCCTGCGATCGTGATGGCGAAGGGCGGCCAGAATTTGCTGTCCGACAGGATCAGCGGAAGAAATCCGCCAAGGGTCGTGAACGTCGTTGACCAGATATGCCGGGATGCGCCGAGCACTTCCGTCACGACGGCCTGTTTGTCGCCGGCAAGGGCCTCGGGGTTTCGGTTAAGGCCCGACAAAATGATGATCGCGGCGTTAATTGCAACGCCGATCAGGCCGACGATGGCGATGATGGCGGTGAACCCGAACGGGAACCGGAAAAGGGCGAGGGCCAGAAGTCCGAGCCCGGCGGACAGGCCTGCGACGATGAAAACGACGCCGGCGAGCCGGAAGGAGTTGAAGGTCATCACGATAACGCCGATCGTCAGTACAACAATGACGCCGATTTGCCCCACCAGATTGCCGACGCTGTCGGACCGCGCCTCGGCCTCTCCGCCGAACTGAAAACGATAGCCCGGCGGCAATTCGTAACCTGACTTGGCCCAGGCGGCGTTGAACTTGTTGATCGCGGTGTCCGGCAGCGCGTTGGCGCGCACATAGCCCGACACGATGTTGACGCGCTCCCCGTCGAAACGGCGCAGCACCGGCGCGGCGGGCTCCAGGCTGAGGGTGCTCACCGCAAGCACGGGCAGCGAAGCCTCGCGGCCCGGCGCTTCAAAGTCGATGGAGGCGAGTTCGTCGAGGGAGCGCCGCTGCGCATCGTCCAGTTGGACGCGTATGGGCAGCTCTTCCGTCCCTTCCACGATCGTTCCGCCGGCGACGCCGTCCAGCTCCTCGCGCATCAGGGCTGCAAGCTGGGTCAGCGTGTAGCCGGCGCGGCGGGCGAGATCCTCGTCCACCGTCAGCCAAAGCTTCGGCTCGCCGCCGGAATAGCTGGCGATGGTTTGCATGATCTCAGGAACCCCGGACATGACGAGCCGGGCCTGTTCGCTGATCTCCTGGAGCACCGCCAGATCGGGCCCGAAAATCCGCAGCTCCACCGGGGCGAATGTGGGCGGTCCCTGGCTCAGCTGCTTCGCGATGATTTGCGCTTCCGGCAGGGCGGCGCTCAATTCCTCGTTCACTTGTGTGATCGTCTGCTCCAACAGATCGAGGGATTGCGTCGTCACCATGGCCTGGGCGAAAAAGGCGTTGCCGTCCTGGTTTTGCGCCAGATTGTAATAGAAGGGCGGCGCGGACGCGCCCACGAACCAGGTGGCCGAAGCGATGTCGTCAACCATGTCGAGATAGGCTTGGGCCCGTTCGACGGCCGCCGCGGTCTCGGTGATGGCGACGTGGGACGGCAGGCGAAGTTCGAGATTGAACTGGTTACGATCCGCCGGCGGAAAGAATGCGGACGGCAAGGTTTGTACGCCAATGAACCCAAGAACGGGAATAACGACGGCGCAGGCGATGGAAACCACGGGCGCCCGTACGCTCGCTTCCAGCGATTTGCGAAAGAAATAGCCGAGGGGCCCCGGATTTATCCCTGAGACCCAGAACGGCGTGAACCGTCTTTCGCGCTCGCGCGCAAGGCTCTTTTCCAGGGTGACGCCGGCCAGGGTCGCAATCACGGTGATGGCGATCAGGAAAGACGCCGACAGGGCGATCATCACGCTTTTGCCGATGCCGGAGACGAACTCCCCCGTCGCCCCCGGAAATGTCGCAAGGGGCAGGAAGGCGAGGACCGTCGTCAGCGTGGAGCTTAAAAGAGGAATGAACAGGCGTTTGACGGAGGCCGCGATCGCGTCGCGCGCCGCAGCGCCGCTCAACAGCCGCCGGCGCACGGCGTCGGTCATGACGATGGCGGCGTCGACCAGAAGCCCGAGCGCCACGACGAGGCCCGTGACGGAGATCTGATTGATGGAGACGTTAAGGGCGTTCAGGACAATGATCGCCCCCAGCCCTGTCAGCGGAATGGCCGCTGACACCAGCAACGCCGCCCGCCAGCCCAGGGTGACGAACAGAACGACGACGACGATGCCGGCGCCGAGAAGAAGGTTGTTGATGAGCGAGCCGAATCGGGCCGAGGCGTATTCGCCCTGGTTGAAAATGATCTCGGCGTTGACGCCGTAGCTGAGATCCTCCCGGTACGCCCCCAACGCCTCTTCCACTTGGGCCGCCCAGGCGGCGACTTGCAAATCTTCCTTAAGCCGCGTCGCCACCACGATGGCCGACGCGCCGTCATGGATGGCGAGATCCTCCGCCGGGTCCACAAGGCCCCGGGACAGGGTGGCGATGTCGCCGATGCGAATGACGACGCCATTGTCGTCGGTGGCGACGGGAACGGAGCGCAGCCGCGTCAGCGTGTCGATTTCGCCGCGAAGCTCAAGATTGTATTCAAAACGGTCGCCGTTGAAGGAGCCGGCGGAGACTTTGGCGTCGGCGGACGCGATGGCGGCGGCGATCTGACTTTTGGTGAGCCCCAGTGCCGCGGTCGTCGCCGCGTTCACCGAAACGACAACCTCTTCGGAGGACGCGCCATGCAGGGTGACAAGCTCCGTTCCCGGCAGGTTCCGCAAGCGGTCTTGCAGTTCCAGGGCGGATCTCCTCAGGACGAGAAGGTTGGGATCGTTTTCCAGCCCCCAGGTGAGGGCGATCAGAACAGTATACGCGCCGCCGCGATCATCGTCGAAAATCGGCCTCAAGGCGCCGTCCGGCAAAATCGGCCGTACGTCGTCAATCGCATCGCGCACGAGCCCGAAGGGCCCATCCGTGTCCGTCACCGCGTCAGACAGCGTGACGGTCACCGCCGACAAGCCGTTCGTGGAGGAGGACCTGATCTCGTCCACATCGTCGAGTTCCTTGACGGCGCTTTCGATTTTTTCAGTTACAAGCTGTTCGACCCGCGCGGCGCTCGCCCCGGGGAATGGCGTAAAAATTGTGGCGACCCGAACTGTGATTCTAGGGTCTTCCTCGTTTGGCATTGTGAACAACGCCGCGCCGCCGCCGACGGCGAGGAACAGCAGAAACAGGACGAGAAGGCGCCGGTTGTCGAAAAATAATGTGGAGATCACTGCGGCGCCCTTTCAAAAACAGCGGACACGTCTGCGCCAGAGTCCAGGATACGTTCGATACGCACGCGCTGCCCTGGTACGAACCGCAGCGGCGCGGAACGCACCAACAACATGCCGTCCTCAAGCGCGCCGCGCACATAGGACCGGTCTTCTTCGACGTGGATAATCTCAACGTCGTTGCGGGCGATGACGCCCGTCGTCCCGGGCGCAGCTGGATCATCGCCGTCAGGGACGACGGAGAAAACGGCCCACAGGCCGCGCAAACTTTGTTGGAGCGCGCCGTTGTCGACCCAATAGCCTTCGCCGCGCACCGTGTCTGTGAGGGCTAGACGCACGAGGTCCGAGGGCACGAACCCCGGATCTTCGACGACGTCGAAAAGAACCGTGATCGTCTGGGTGGAGACGTTAATATCATTGACGATCTGCTTGGCGACCCCGCGCCCTGTCTGATCACCGGCTTGCAGCGCATAGGTCTTGCCGATTTCGATTTGACTGCGGAAGCGGACCGGGATGCCGATTTCCGCCTCAATGGCGCCGCCGGCGTTGATGCGCACGATCGGCTGACCGCCGGAGACGACGGCGCCTTCGTCGACATACCGTATGACGATCTCCCCCTCGAAGGGCGCTGTCAGGACCGATTTTTCAAGGCTGACGTCGATGACGTCGATGGAGGCGCGGATGCGGGCTACCGCCGCGCGCGCGGCGTCGCGTTCGGCGCGCACGTCGTCGAGCCGTTGCTGCGTCGCCGCCTCGGGAACAAGGGGCTCGATCCGTTTGAAGGTGGCCTCGGCGCGGGTCAGGCGGGCCGTCGCCTCCCGCCGCGCGGCGTCAAGTTCCTGGCGCTGTTCCCGCAACGCCGCTCTGTCGAGGGCGGCGAGCTCCTGGCCGGCCGACACGCGGATCCCTTCTGCAACGGAAATCGTCTCCACCTCTCCGCCGAGATCAAAGCCAAGGTCCGAGACCTGCGCCGCATTCAGCCGGCCGGAGAATTTACGCGACACAATGTAGGTCTGCTGACTGCGGAGCGTTTCAACGAGAACCGGCTGGATGAAAGGCTCCGCTTTGCGGGTGTTTTGAGCCTCTGCGGTGAAATACGTGAAGCCTAAATATCCGAGCGCGCCGAATAAAACGATCGCCGCGAGACGCATTGTCGTCCCGGCGAGAAAACGCAGTATCTTCATCATGTAAGCGTCAACCTTGTTTGTAAGCGCATTGTCGCTGCAGGCGCAACCAGTGTGTAGGCCGTGGCGCCGTACGGTTTTTAAGAATTGAAATCAGTCGTCAAAGCCGCCCGCACCCCATCGTTACGCATCTGCAAGCCAGGTAGATCATTGTATATACAATTAAATGATTTGTCGCTATATACAAGTCAAACGATTTAGAGGGCGCATGCGAAAACGACGGTGCGGCGGGCGCGACTGTCTTGTAATGCGCCTCAAAACTTACAATGTCATGATAACCGGACCGATGTTTCGACGCGCGTGTTCGGCCTAACGAGAAGGGCGCCAGCGCTGTTGCCGCAAAAGAATAAAAATAAAGTCGCTACAGGCGGCGCGCGAGAACACGATTATCGCAACGACTGCATCGCCTTTAACCTGCGGCGTACGACGCGGATCGTCACCCGGCGGTATGAGGAGCTTATGCGTCCTGCAGGCGTGACAGCGTTTCAGTTTGGCGCGCTGGCCGCTCTGATGAGCCGGCCCGCCCTTCCGCAGCTCGCTTTTGTCGATGTTTTCGGCATGGACGCCAGCACGGTCAATCGAAACATACGGACAATGGCTGGAAAAGGCCTTGTACGCTATACGGATGATCTGCGAGATAGCCGAAAAAAGCATGTTGCGATTACCGCAAAAGGCCGTCGCGCCTTTGAGAAGGCGGCGCCGTACTGGGAGCAAGCGCAAGCCGAGACCCAAAAAATGATGACGGCTTTTGACTGGGGACATGAGCGCGCCTGGCTTGACGCGATCAGCAAGGGCGCTTCTTGAACGTCTCATTAGAAGGGGTGCTACGTAAACGGCTA
>JBCDBL010000118.1:0-12806 GCA_039183635.1 Pseudomonadota bacterium | reverse complement strand
TTCTTCAATTTCAAGGGAAATCACTGCGGTCGCCGGGCAGCCGCTGTAGGTGGGCGTGACGGTGACGACCAGGCTGTCCTCTTCCCAGCTTGCGCCCCGGACGATGCCAAGATCGACGACGGAAACGACAGGCACTTCAGGGTCGGGCACCGCGTCGAGCCAGGCCCAAACCGTGTCGATAGAGGGATGCGCGACCGCCGCGTCCATAGCCGTCACCACGTCGCGTTCGGGTAAGCGCGCTGCAGAAACTGCATCTCAGCCAGAATATAGCCGAGGGCTTCGGTGTGGCGGCCGTCTTTGCCCCCCGTCCGCATAAAGGCGTCTTCCGGGGCGCGCAGCATCGCTTCGGAAAAAACACGTCCCGCATACTGACGGTAAACCGCTTCGACCTCCGCCGCCGCGGGAATCGACCCCGCAGCCGCAAGTTGTATTTCTACATCGTCTTCCGACGTCAGCTCCCCGACGAAGGGCCACAGCGCGTCTAGGGCCGCCTGCATGCGCCGATTGCTCTCCAGCGCGCCGTCGCCGAGGCGGATGACGAGATCCGTGGAGCGTTCAAGATGATAGGCGGCCTCCTTGACCGCTTTTTCAGCGATTTCAGCGACGCGTGCATTAGACGAAGCTTGCAACCCCTCCAGCATCGGATGATGCCAGGCGTCGAACAGGAACTGCCGCATCAGGGTTTGTCCGTAGTCGCCATTCGGCTGCTCTACAAGCAGACAATTCCGATAGGCGCGGGCGTCGCGTAAAAAGGCGAGATCGTCGGCGCTGCGGCCGTCGCCCCGAACCTCACCGGCCAGCGTCAGCCACATCTTGGTCTGGCCGATGAGATCGAGTCCTGTGTTGGCCATGGCGATGTCTTCTTCCAGAACCGGCGCATGGCCGCACCAGGCCGACACGTTCTGCCCCAGGATAAGACAGTTATCACCCATCCGCAGGGCGAATTCGAAAAGAGGATCGACCGCATCCGCCATCACATATGTCCGATCTCATCGGGAATGTCGAAAAACGTCGGATGCCGATAAACCTTGTCGTTCGACGGCTCGAACAGCGGCCCCTTGTCCCCCGGAGCGCTCGCCGTGATGTCGGATGCCTTGACGACCCAAATCGACACGCCTTCATTGCGGCGGGTGTAAACGTCCCTGGCGTTGTTAACGGCCATTTCGGCGTCCGGCGCATGCAAGCTGCCGACATGGCGGTGGCTGGCGCCGTGCTGGCCGCGGATGAAGATCTCCCACAGGGGCCATTCCTTCGGTTTTTCAGCGTTCGACATGGGCTCTACTCCGCCGCCGCTTTACGGGCGTTCTGCTTGTCCGCATGGGCCATCAGCGCATCGCGGAACCAGGCGCCGTCGTCCCAGGCCTTGCGCCGGGCCTCCAGGCGCTCCTTGTTGCAAGGGCCGTTGCCGGCGAGAACCTGGAAGAACTCCTCCCAGTCGATCTCGCCGAAATCGTAGGAGCCGCGGTCTTCATTCCACTTCAAATCGGGATCGGGAACCGTAAGCCCCAGATACTCCGCCTGGGGAACGGTTTGATCGACGAACTTCTGGCGCAATTCGTCATTTGTGTTTTGTTTGATTTTCCACGCCATGGACTGGGCCGAGTGCACGGAGTCCGCGTCCGGCGGGCCGAACATCATGAGGGACGGCTGCCACCAGCGATTAAGCGCGTCCTGGGCCATCTCTTTTTGCGCGTCCGTCCCCTGCGCCAGCTTCATCATGATGTCGTAGCCCTGGCGCTGGTGAAAGCTTTCCTCCTTACAAATCCGAATCATGGCCCGGCTGTAAGGGCCGTAGGAACAGCGCTGCAGCGGCACCTGGTTCATAATGGCCGCGCCGTCCACCAGCCAGCCGATGGCGCCGATATCGGCCCAGGTGAGGGTCGGGTAATTGAAAATGGAGGAGTATTTCGCCTTGCCGGACAAAAGCTGAGCCGTCATCTCGTCCCGGGAGACGCCGAGGGTTTCAGCCGCACAATAGAGGTAAAGGCCGTGCCCCGCTTCATCCTGAACCTTGGCGAGAAGGATGGCTTTACGATCGAGCGTCGGCGCGCGCGTGATCCAGTTGCCCTCCGGCAGCTGTCCGACAATCTCCGAATGGGCGTGCTGGGAGATTTGGCGCACGAGGGTTTTTCGGTAGCCCTCCGGCATCCACTCTTTCGGTTCGATCTTTACGTCGGCGTCGATGCGCTCTTGAAACGCACGCTCCTCCGGCGTCATTTCCTCAAGCGTTTTAACGGTTTTCCCCGTGGATTTAACAAGTTGGGCGTACATGCGGCCGCTCCTCAATTGAAGATAAGGCATCATATAATAAATCGACCGAACGGTCAATTAATTTATCTTTTTCACACACGCTCAATAATGCAGGCGATGCCCTGGCCGACGCCGATGCACATGGCGCACAAGGCGTAGCGGCCGCCCCTGTGATGCAGCTCCTCAACAGCCGTCAGAACAAGACGCGCCCCGGACATGCCGAGGGGATGGCCAAGGGCGATGGCGCCGCCGTTTGCGTTCACATGGTCCGCATCGTCCGGCAGCCCAAGCTCTCTGAGGCTCGCCAGAGATTGGGATGCGAACGCCTCATTGATTTCCATGACGTCCATGTCGCCGAGCTTGAGCCCCGCCCTCGCCAAAACAGCCTTCGCCGCCGGCGCGGGCCCTATGCCCATAATGCGGGGGGGAACGCCGACGACGGCGCCGGCGACGAACCGCGCCCGTGGCGCGAACCCCTGTCGCACCGCAACGGCTTCAGAGGCGACGACCATCGCCGCGGCCCCATCGTTCACCCCGGACGCGTTGCCCGCCGTGACGGAGCCCTCAGGCTTTACGATCGGTTTTAAGGCCGAGAGTTTTTCAAGGCTCGTGGCCCTTAGATGTTCGTCTGCGGCGACGACAAGGGGCTCGCCCTTGCGCCGGGGGATCGTCACCGGCGTAATCTCCACGCCAAGACGGCCGGAGGATTGCGCCGCAGCCGCCCGCTCCTGGCTGCGCAGGGCGAAGGCGTCCTGGTCGGCCCGGGAGACGCCAAAATCCTCCGCGACGTTTTCCGCCGTCTCCGGCATGGAATCGATCCCATACTGTTCTTTCAATACGGGATTTACAAAGCGCCAGCCAATCGTCGTGTCATAGATCTCAGCGCTCCGGGAAAAGGCCGCATCGGCCTTGCCCATGACGAACGGCGCACGGGACATCGATTCCACACCGCCGGCGATGAGAAACTCAGCCTCCGCCGACTTCACCGCCCGGGCGGCGATGGTCACCGCGTCCATGCCGGAGCCGCACAAGCGGTTCACGGTCGCGCCAGGCGCCTTTTCTCCAAGCCCTGATAACAACGCCGCCATACGCGCGACGTTGCGATTGTCCTCTCCCGCCTGATTGGCGCAGCCGAAAATGACGTCCTCCACCGCGGACCAGTCCGCACCCGGCGTACGGTCCATAAGGGCTTTTATGGGGACAGCCGCCAAATCATCCGCACGCACAGCAGATAAAGCGCCGCCATAACGGCCGACAGGCGTACGGATCGCGTCGCAAATAAAGGCTTCAGGCATCAGACATCTCGCTTTGTTGTTTGGCGGAAACTACGGGACCGCCAACCGCATGCGACAGTCCATGAAAAATAAAATGAGGCAGCCCCGTTGCATTCGGCTTCCTTGCGCGCAAACAAGCCGCGCCCCGCCCCGGCTTCAGCAGACCTTCCCCTTGGAGGCCGCCCACATCATGTGATTGACCGACCAACCGTTCTATTATAGCGTCTTCCCAGAAAATTCAAACACTGCGAAATCAGTGCTGGCGCCACGCGAAATTTGCATGAACCGACCCAGGCGATTGATCCCATGACCTATAAAACAATCCTCTTTTCCATCGAGAACGGCGCTGCGAAACTGACGTTCAATCGCCCCGACCGCTTAAACAGTTTCAACACCGAGATGCACGAGGAGGTGCGCGACGCCCTTAATGCGGCGGAGGCGGACGGCGGCGTGCGCGTCCTCACCCTCACGGGGGCCGGACGCGGCTTTTGCGCCGGCCAGGACCTGTCCGACCGTGCCGTCGCCCCCGGCGGGGCGGCTGTGGATCTCGGCGAGTCCGTCGAAAAGCGATACAATCCCTTGATCCGCAGGCTTACCTCCTTTCCCGCGCCCGTCGTGTGTGCGGTGAACGGCGTCGCGGCCGGCGCGGGGGCGAATATCGCTCTGGCGGCGGACATCGTCGTCGCCGCAAACAGCGCAAAATTCATCTGGTCGTTTTCGAACATCGGCCTTATTCCCGACTCCGGCGGCACCTGGGCCCTCCCCCGGCTCGTCGGCCAGGCGCGCGCTCTTGGGCTGGCGATGACCGGCGAGCCGCTTTTGGCGCAAGAGGCGCTGGCCTGGGGCCTGATCTGGAAAGCTGTGGACGACGCCGAACTGGACAATGCGACGAACGCCCTTGTCGAGAAATTCGCCGCCGCGCCGACAAAAGGGCTTGCCGAAACGAAACGCGCGATCCGCACCGCCTCAACGCGCACCCTTGATGAGCAGCTGGACCTTGAACGCGACCTGATGCGCATGCTCGGCCAGACGCACGACTATCGAGAGGGTGTCGATGCATTCCTCAACAAACGCAAACCGGAATTCAAAGGCTGCTAGGCCCGAACCCCAGATCTTAAAGGAGCTGAAAGTGTCCGCACCCGTCTTGAAAAACTATGCAGCCGGCGCCTGGGCCGAAGGGCGCGACGGCCTCGTTGCGATCCCCTCCGCCGTCACGGGCGAGACGGTCGCCGAAACAAGCTCGAACGGCCTCGACTTTAAAGCCATGGCCGACTACGCCCGCACCGTCGGCGGCCCGGCCTTGCGTAAACTGACATTCCATGAGCGCGCCTATATCGTTAAAGATCTTGCGACCGCGATCATGGAACGCAAGGAGGAGCTCTACGCCCTTAACGCCCATACCGGCGCGACACGCAAAGACGGCTGGATCGATATTGAAGGCGGCGCCGGCACGCTGTTCTCGACCTCCTCCAAAGCACGGCGGGAGTTGCCGGACGATCATCTGATTATCGACGGCCCTCCGGAACAAATTTCGAAACACGGCACGTTCATGGGCCAGCACGTCTACACGTCCATGCGCGGCGTCGCCATCCACATCAACGCGTTTAACTTCCCCGTCTGGGGCATGCTTGAAAAACTCGGCCCCGCGCTGATCGCCGGCATGCCGGCGATCGTGAAACCGGCGACGGCCACCGCCTATCTCGCCGAGGCGTGCGTGCGGATCATGACGGAGACAGGGCGTCTGCCGGAGGGCGCCGTGCAGCTTGTCGTGGGCTCCACCGGCGATTTGTTCGAACACCTTACAAGTCAGGATGTGGTCTCCTTCACCGGTTCGGCGTACACCGCTCAAAAGCTTAAAAACCACCCCCGCGTCGTCAGCGAAAGCGTGCGCTTCATCGCCGAACAGGATTCGTTGAACGCCTCCGTCCTCGGGCCGGACGCGGGCCCCGACACGCCGGAGTTCGACCTTTTCATCAAGGAAGTCGTCCGGGAGATGACGGTGAAGGCGGGCCAAAAATGCACCGCCATCCGCCGCGCCTTCGTCCCCGAAGCGCTCCTCCCCGCAGCCGAAGAGGCGTTGTCTGCACGCCTGTCCAAGATCACCATCGGCGACCCGGCGAACGACGATGTGCGTATGGGCGCCCTTGTGAGCCTGGCCCAGCGCGAAGACGTGCGCGCCAAAGTCGCCGAATTGCAAAGCGAAGCGGATATCGTTTTCGGCAGCCCGACGGAGGTTGATATTGTCGGCGACGCGGCGAAGGACGGCGCCTTCATCTCGCCGATCCTTTTGCGTTGCAATACGCCGCAGAGCGCAACAAAGGTGCATGCGGTGGAGGCTTTCGGACCAGTGTCCACGCTTATGCCGTACAAAGATACGGACGACGCCGTAGACCTCTGCAACCGCGGCGAAGGCTCCCTCGTCATGTCCCTCTTCACCCATGACCGGGACGTCGCGCGGGACTTCGTTCTGGGCGCCGGCGCCTATCACGGCCGTATGGCGATCATCAACCGCGACAGCGCCAAGGAATCCACCGGCCACGGATCGCCGCTGCCCGTGCTCGTGCATGGCGGTCCCGGACGCGCCGGCGGCGGCGAGGAGATGGGCGGCGTGCGCGGCGTTAAACATTATATGCAGCGTACGGCCCTCCAGGGCTCGCCGGATATTCTCACAGGCGCCTCCAACCGCTGGATGACGGGCGCGAGCGTCGAGGGCGACGCGCCGCACCCGTTCCGCTATTCCTTCACAGACCTGGAGATCGGCAAAACCATCGAGACCGGGTCTCGGGTCATCACGCTCGACGATATTGAACATTTCGCCAATTTCACCGGCGATACGTTTTACGCCCATATGGACGAAGCGGCGGCGGAGGCGAACCCGTTCTTTCCGGGCCGCGTCGCCCATGGCTATCTCATCTTATCGTTCGCCGCCGGCCTGTTCGTCGACGCGGCGCCAGGCCCCGTGCTGGCGAATTACGGGCTTGAATCTTTGCGTTTCCTTGTCCCCGTTTCGCCGGGAGATGAAATCAAGGTCCGCCTGACCGCGAAATCCAAAAAGAAGCGCAACGACGAATATGGCGAGGTGTGCTGGGATGTTCTGGTGACAAATCAGAATGACGAGACTGTTGCGACCTACGACCTCCTCACCATGAACGCACTTTAAATAAAGGCGTTAAAAGGGTCGCGGCGAGGCGCGCCGCGTTCACAAGAAACGGGCGCAGCACAGGAAGTAACTTTATGTATAAGCTGATCGCGTTGTACAAAAAGCCCGACGATGTCGACGGCTTTTTAAAGCATTACCACGAGACGCATTTGCCCCTCGTGGCGAAAACGCCAGGGCTGGAAAAGACGGTGCTGAACCGGGTCACCGCCGCCCCCATGGGCGGCGAGCCGGACTACTTCCTCATCGCTGAAATGCATTACCCTGACAAGGACGCCTTTGAGACCGCCATGGCGTCTGAGGAAAACCGCGCTGCAGGCAAAGATCTCATGTCCTTCGCCAAAGGGCTCGTGACTTTGCTTGTGGCGGTGGAATAAGATATGAACTGTTGTTTGTCGCGCCGGGGAAACGAATAACCGGCCCGCTTATTCGCCCGGCGCTCTGGTGATCGCGCGCCATTTTATGGCTTTTCATCGAGAGGGTTATTATGGCGCGCACCCAATCTGCCGATTATGACAAAAAACGCCAGGCGCTGACCGACCATGCGGCGAAGCTTTTCGCCCGCCACGGGTTCGCAGGGGCTTCCATATCCGATCTGGCGGCGGTGTGCGGCGTATCCAAATCTCTTATCTACCATTACTATTCATCGAAAGAGGCGATCCTGTTCGCCGTGATGGAAGAACATATAGATGAATTGCTAAAAATCAGCGTCCCTTCCTCATCGGTTGAACAGTCCGCGACAGACGAGCTCATCGACCTGACAAAAAGATTATTGAGATGTTATGTGGGCGCCGCCGATCGACAGAAAATTCTGTTGTACGACATTCCTTCTCTGCCCAAAGCACAACAAACTGAAATCAAACTAAAACAGCGGGAACTGATTAAACGGGTCGAGAGCATCGTCCTGCGCGTAGAACCTGGACTGCTGAAGAAGAGGGCGCAACTGCGCGTACAAATCATGCTTTATTTCGGTATGATCAATTGGACGCATACGTGGTACAAACCATCGGGCGCTGTTAAACGCGACACGCTCGCTGAAATGGCTGCGAACACGTTGTTAAAGTCACTATAAGATAAGCAGACACGCACTGCACCGCAAAAACGTCATTATGGCGATGCGGCGAACACAAATCCAACGCCTCTCCGCCCCGATCGAACAGCCCGTTCATCATCAATTTATACCTATATTTTTGCAAATAAGTCGCATTAATATTTATGATACCTGCTCGCACAAGACTGTGATAAATTCAATCTTCCGCCTATGTGGCGGAGGCGCTTGGAAAAGGATATTAGGGACACTTGCGGCAAACGTTTCGCAAAGGCTTCGGCAGCTTACATCAGAGCAGTTTATGACGTCCATTTATCCGTACAAACATTAAGCGCTATTTGGGAATAGTACGCCGTTGGACGGAATCGGAAACCAGTATGAAAAAGAGTCCTGCTCAAACCTACCTCTTTTTGGGCCTGTTTACAGCCTTCGCCGCACTGATGGTCGCCAACCCGGTGCTCCCTCCCCTTGCGCGTAAATTAGGCATATCGGAAATTGAAACCGGTATCATTATTTCAATATCCGCGCTTATGCTGGCGATCGTCAGCCCGCTTTGGGGCGGTTTAAGCGAGCGCATAGGGCGTAAAAGCGTTTTCGTTACGGGGTTGGTCGGCTACGCAATCGGCATGGGTCTTTTTGCCGGCGTCGCGCACCTCGGCCTAAATAACGCCTTTACAGGCATGACGCTTCTTATTTTTTTAGTCATGTCACGACTGATTGTGGGAATTATGATTGCCGCCGTACCGGTGTCTTCACAAGCATATATGGCGGATATTACAGATACAGAGAACCGAAGCGCCGGGATGGCGATGATGGGTGCGGCGAACGGTCTTGGCACGCTCTTGGGCCCTGCAATCGGCGCGCTATTGGTGACCTTCGGGCTGCTTGTTCCCTTATACGCATCAGCATTTGCGGTTTTTGCAATTGCGCTGCTTATCATGATAGCGCTGCCCGCAAGCCCTAAGCCGAGAAAATTGGAAAAACCGCCCAAGCTTAGTCCTTTTGATCGACGTATATTGCCCTTTCTGCTCATTGGGCTGATGACCATGCTTGCGATTGTTCTACTGCAAGTCACAATAGGATTTTACCTGATAGACCAGTTTTCATTTGAACTTGAAGCGGCGGCGCAAACGACAGGTATTTTACTTGTCATCGTGGGCGTGTGCCTCGCTTTTGTGCAAGGCGTTATTGTAACAAGGTTCAAATGGCCTCCGCAAACTCTGTTAAGGTTTGGACTGCCTATTCTCACCGTCGGACTGACCGTTATGATCATCTCAACAGATATCAAAGGCGTTATGGCCGCCTTCGCTGTCATGGGCGTGGGGGCAGGTTTGATTTTTCCAGGGTTTACCTCCGGCGCCAGCCTGTCGGTTTCCGATCAGGAACAAGGCTCCGTTGCCGGCCTTATTGGCGCGTTCAACGGCGCCGGCGCGGTTGTCGGCCCTATAGCGGGTACAGCCCTTTATCAAGTCTCTTCAACAGCGCCGTATATCGCCAGCATCATTATACTTGTCATATTAACGTTCTTTATCTGGACGAACAGTGTGAATATGAAAAGTGCGAACACAAAGGAAGCGAATGCATAGCAAATGCAAACGGGCGTTTTTACCCAAAGCGCAACACGCTGAAAAATCAAACTGAAACAACAGGCATTATAAAATAAACCGGTCGAGAGCATCGCCCTGCGCCTTCAGCTTTAACTCTTGAAGGAAGAGGGCGCCATAAGGGGGCCGCCGGCTTATTCGTTAAACCGGGCGAGCGACATTGCAGGCGAACTTAATTGATCGCCTGTCGCTTTTAACGCTGCGGCGCATGGCCTTCCATCTCAACCCCAGAGAATGAAAACAATTCCGGGTTTTCAGGGTCGGCTGTAACAATAACAAAGCCGCGCTCGGGCGAACCGAACACCTCCAAACGCGTCAGGTGATCCGCACGGGTCCGTCCATCCTTAAATGACAGGGGTTTGTCCACGGTAAACCGGTGGGTGTCGCCATGGACGGCGAGGATCGGCACATTCAACTCGGCACCGTCATAGGCGAGCAGAGACTTAAAATCCCGATACGCTGTGGCGCGCCAGTAAATTTGATCCCACCCCGGATTGCCGTGGAAAAGGACGACCAGTCCCTGCGCCTTTTTCGCCTTCACCTCCTCGAACGCCGCCTTCAACCAGTCAAGATTGGCCGCGTTGCGTCGTTCATATTCGTCAAATGCATAGCGGTCCGGATAGACGCCGTTATTGCCGCCAGGCATATGCAACGTCACAAAGACGACGCCGCCTTTCGTCCAGCGGGCGTTCTCTCGATACTCCCCCGGCTGCTGGGTCAAGGGCATCGGCTTTTGACCGAGACTGCGGCCCTCCGGCACAAGCGCCACGCGTAATTTCTCCAGCCGCTCCAACGGCTCCCAATCACCTTTGCCGGGCAGTTTGCAATCGGTCCAGGCGTTGTCGCCGGGCACGAAGACGAGCGGACCTTTGATGCGGGCGAATACCTCAGCGGCCTCCTCGCGCTGCTGATCCGTGCACGGCCCGCCGCCCTGAATATCGCCGACAAAAACCGTAAATTCAGGTTTCGCCTTGTTAATAGCGTCGGCGAGGGCGAGATCCTTGGCGTGCCCCGCCGGCGTTTCTTCCTGAATATCGCCGAAAACGACGAAGCGCACTGTCTCGGCGTTGGCCGCATGAGCCGTCACAACGATGGCGAACAGGCTGAAAAGCAAATGTTTCATGGAGTGCAATCTTCTTTGAAATGGTTCGATAAAAGGAACAACATAAAGTGGAGACGACGACGCGGCCGAAGCGTATGCCCCCGACCGCACCGCCTTCCCCCGCTTTCGACAATTAGTACCGGTAGGACACGCCGAACCAGTAAGAGTTTCCGAAATCGTTGATTTCGCGCAACAACCCAGTGTCATAGAAGAAGTTTTTCCGCGGGTTGTTGGTGATGTTCCGGCCTTCGAACTGAACCTGGAAGTTCTCGTTCAACTGCCAGCGCAGTTGCAGGTCGAGCTGCTCGTATTTCAACTCGGCGCGGGAGCTGCTCAAAGGACGGTCGTCGACAACATTGTAGGTAAGACGCCCCTGGAACGGTCCGTACTCGTAAAGACCGGCGATGTTGTAGAGATAATCCGGCTGAGCAACAAGATTGCCGCCCGGGGCCGGTCCGTCTTCTCCATCAATGAGCGTGAGGTTGGCGACAACGCCGAAGCCGTCGAAGGGCGCCGGCAGAAAATCGAATGAATCATCGGTGTAGGAAAACTCAAGGCCCGAGACCTTCACTTCATCAATATTGACGGGTTGCGTAACCTCAAACGTCAAACCGTTGATCACCTCTTCCGTCGTCTCCGACGAAATTTGGTTGTCGATGATCTTATGGAACGCGGCGACGGAGAAGAACTGGCCTGGGTCAATGAACCAATCGAAGGCGAGGTCAAAACTTTCCGATTCCCGCGGCTGGAGGGCCGTGTTCGCACGACGGACCGTGAGGTTCGCATCATCGAACGTCTCCGCCCCGGCAAGATCGGGGTGGTTCGGCCGGCCGAGGGCCTGAGCGTAGCCGGCGCGGACCTTCATGCCTTCGGCGAGATCATAGGTGTAGACAAAGGACGGCAGAACATCTTCATAGTCGGTCGTGCGGGCCACGCGATCCGTAGAGGCGTTGAGCGCCGCGACGGTGGAGACTTCCGTATACTCATACCGCACGCCGCCTTTGGCCGTGTGACGACCCATGTTCCATGTCCCCATGGCGTAGAGAGCTGTGACGTCTTCTTGAACATTATAGAAAGCCGTTTCACGGTTTTGCGGTGTCGCAACAAAAACGTCCGGGTTCGCCGCGAAGAAAGCGTCGAATACGTCCGGGTTAATGACCGGGTAGTTGAGACCTGGAAGGTACTCTTCCGTATAAGGCTGCGTCTGCCCAGCGCTGGCGAACTGCTCCAGCGTCAAAGTTTCGCCATCTGCAAGGGTGTAACGGGTCGCCCGGGCGATGCGGTCTTTCTCAAGATTGCGGTACTTGGCGCCGACCTTGAAGCCGAAGCCTGCATCCTTGCCGTCCGTGTTCCAGGAATAATCGGCGCGGAACTCCGTCACGTCTTCTTCGTTACGAAAGTAGCCGTCCGTATAGTTGTCGAACGTATAGTTCGATAGATCCAGCAGAACCGACGGATCGTTGAAAACGATAGAGACGAGGTCGGCATCGTCGGCGTCTTCTGTGGATATGTCGTACGCATACCCTAGGCCCGGCGTGGAAGCGATACGCCAAGACCCGTTCGGCTCAGGGTGACCTTGCCGCCCATAGGAATAATTGCCCGAAAATTCGATCAAACTGCGTTCCGTCGGCTCGAATTCTATCCGCGCCTGGACCGTGTCAATGGTTTGTCCCAGCGGGAAACGGTCGAACCGGGCCCGGCCGTTGGCGCTGGCGAATTCGCCCGTCGTCGCCGTCTGATTTTGAACGTCGCCTTCTTCGAATACGTCGAAGCGGTAGCGAACTTCGTCGTACTGATAGTCGAACCGGGACGCTTCGAGCGTCGCGCGGAACGTGTCCGTGGGACGGAACTCCACCTTGGCGAGGCCGTTCCAGCGGACGATCTGATTGGCGTAATCGAGAGGCAAGATCTGGTTCACGAACGGACCGGTGTCGTTGGAGCCATAGCCGAGGATCGGACGGCCCTGGTCGCGTTTCTTGTCGAAGTAGGTGCCGGAGACAAGAACGCCGATCGTATCGTTGGCGAACAGGTTCGATAGAGCGAAGTCGACGCGCGGCGAAGGATCGTCGAAGCTTTGCGGCAAGTCGCCGATTTGTTCGTGCCAACCGACTTGCGCATTAACAACCGCATACAGCCCGTCTTCATCGAAGGCGGAGCGTGTCACGAGGTTGATGACGCCGCCGACGCTTTGCCCGTCAAGGTCCGGCGTCACAGCCTTGTAGACCTCAAGGCGTTTCACCGCCGTCGGAGGAATAGACTCAATATTGATATCACGGTCGGAGCGATCCGTAGACGCAATTTGACCGCCATTGATGGAAATAAACGTATAGCGCTGGTCAAGACCACGCAAACCCACGAAGCGGCCCTCGTC
>JBCDBL010000117.1:0-12850 GCA_039183635.1 Pseudomonadota bacterium | reverse complement strand
TGATGGTGATGGTGGTGCTTAGGCATCGCGACGCTCCCTCCAGTCTGGGCTCTCCTCATCAAGGATCGTCTCAAGGCTTTCAACGCGCCGCTCCAGTGATTGGGCCGTTTTCCATAAATCGTCGAGCAACCGCTCATCATCCGCAGACAATGTTTTCATCTCCCGCCACTTCGTGGTGTAGTGCATTATGATCGTGATCGGCGCGACCACCACCAGCGCGAGGATCGTTATCACAAAAACGAAGACATCCATATTTCGTTCGCCTCTTCAGCCCGCGTATAGCCAATACGCTTTTTGTTTTATCCTTAAGCGTTATTTTTGTCTGCAACGCGCTGTTTCAAGTCCTTCAACTCCGCATCGAGACCATCTTCAGCCTCAAGGTCGGCGAACATTTCATCGAGGGACTTCTCCGCGCCAAGGACGTAGCTCTCCGCCTCGGCCTCGATCTCGTCGATCTTGCGTTCGACAGCGTCATAGCGCGACAGGGCCTCGTCGATGCGCCCATCGTAAACATGGCGGTTAACGCGGACCCGGTCCCGGGCGTTCTGGCGGCGCACCTCAAGGGATTTGCGCTTCGCTTTCGCTTCTTTCAACTTCGCCTGCAGTTGGGCGAGATCGGCGTTCGCCTTGTCGATGCTCTCCTCCACCGCAGCGCGCTCCTTGTGGAGAATTTCCGCCATTTCCGCAGCTTTGCGTTTGGCGGCCAGGGCGCCCTTGGCGAGATCGTCGCGGCCTTTGGAGACCGCGAACTCCGCCTTTTCCGTCCACTCGGCCTCGCGCGCCTTGAAGTCGGCGAGCTTTCGGTCGATCTCTTTTTTATCGGCCAGCGCCCGCGCCGCGGAGGCGCGCACCTCCACCAGCGTATCCTCCATCTCCTGAATAATGAGGCGTACGATCTTTTCAGGGTCCTCCGCCCGGTCGAGCATGGAATTGATATTGGAATTAACGATGTCGGAAAAACGTGAAAAAACGCCCATTGGGGATGCTCCTCATTAAATCGATTTACGCTGCGGTTCGGCGACAGGGTTAAAAAATCAAAGCGCCCAGGACGAAGCCGATGATGAAAACGGCCCAGGGAAATCCGCGCTCGGCCCGCACGGCCCGGCGCAGGCGGTCTTCCCAGTAGTCCCGTTCATAGTGCGTCGTGCGCATGCGTCGATCTCCTGATTTGATGTTTCGTTAACACCATATCTGCGAAGTCCGTGCCAGTTTGGGGCAAAGGATTTAAACTGTTGTTTTTATTAATATATTTTTCAAAAGTGGTTTTTCAGATTGATTTTAAAGGCTTTTAATGCCATTTTATCGGTATATTGAGCCTTTATTTTAAGGTGAAAAATGCCAAATCTGTTAGACGACCGCGCCCCGCCGTTAATCGGAGAAGCGCCGGCCTTTCTCGACACGCTCGCCCATGTCTCGGCCGCCGCGCCGCTGGACCGGCCGCTTCTGGTCATCGGAGAGCGGGGCGCGGGCAAGGAGCTGATCGCCGCGCGCCTGCATTTCCTCTCCGCCCGCTGGGGGGAGCCTTTTGTGAAAGTGAATTGCGCGGCGCTGTCGGAGGATTTGCTGGAAAGCGAACTGTTCGGCCATGAGGCGGGCGCCTTCACAGGGGCTGCGAAACGGCGGATCGGGCGCTTCGAACGGGCCGACGGCGGAACCTTGTTTCTCGACGAAATCGCCGCCGCGGCTTTGCCGCTGCAGGAGAAACTGTTGCGGGTGATCGAATATGGCGAGTTCGAACGGCTCGGCGGCGGCGAAACCCTGACGTGCGACGTGCGCGTCATCGGCGCGACCAATGTCGACCTGCCGGCGCGCGCCGCCGACGGACGATTCCGGGCGGACCTGCTCGATCGCCTCGCCTTCGACGTTGTCACCGTGCCGCCGTTGCGGGCCCGGCGGGAGGATATTCTGCTCCTGGCCGCCCATTTCGGCGCCCGCATGGCGGCCGAGCTCGACGCCCCCTTCCCCGGCTTTTCCGAAGCCGCCGCCGCCATCCTCCTCGGCCACGACTGGCCCGGAAACGTGCGGGAGTTGAAAAACGTCGCGGAGCGGGCCGTGTACAAACATATCGCCGGCGACGGCGGCGAGGCGCCCATTGACGCCCCTATCGACGCCATCGACCTCGACCCGTTCGCCTCCGCCTTTCGGCCCAAAGAGGACCTCCAGACGCGGCAAAAGAACGCCCTTTCAGCCTCGCCCGCACCGAAACCTCCTGAAGCGCCGGCCAGTGAAGCTTACGACTTCCAGGCGCATATGGACGAGATTGAAAAACAATTGCTCACCAAAGCCCTTGCCGCCCATGGCGACAATCAGAGCCGCACCGCCAAAGCCCTGAGCCTCACCTACGATCAGATGCGCGGACTGATCCGCAAACATGGCCTTGCGACGCGTAGACGCCGCAAGGCAAGCCGCTAGAACATTTCCAACTCAAGTGGATGCCGGTTGAGCGTCCGGAAAATGCGGAACAAGAAGACTTTAAAGCGTTTGCGGGTGCGGTCACTGGTGCGACAAGAAACGGTTTTATCACTTCAGTTTCTTAAAATAACGAGCGACGGGCAAGAGCTCGAAACCCGCATCCTCATAGGCTGCGCGCGCCGGCGCATGCCCCGCATCGCTTCCCGTTTCGATCATGGCCATGGACAGGCCTCGTTCGCGCATCCGCTGCATCGCGAAATCTAGAAGCTTCGCGCCGACGCCGCGCCGTTGAAACGCAGGCTCCACCGCGATCGCATAAACCTCGCCCATGGAATCTTCTTCATGGACGCGCAGAGCAGCAAACCCCGCCAGATCGCCCCCCGCCCGCGCCAGCCACACCGACACATCCTTATCCTGACACATCGCCGAAATATCGGCCGCCTGGCGAACGCGCCATCCGTCTGGATAAAACGCGCCGTATACATAGGACGGCGTCTCCTTTTCCATAAGTGGAAAAACAGGGTCCCAGGCGCGTAAGGAAAGGTCCACAACAGCCTGGAGGTCGGACTGTTTGAAAGGTTCTATAGCGATCGGCGCGGTCATTCGTTTCGGCTTGCGTCGTTATTAAAACAGCGTCGACTTTACGACAAAACGTCCATGCCGTTCCACTGCCCGACCGTTAAAATATCGTCATGGGGCAGCACGAATTCCGGATCGTAGGGCGCGCTGTTTCTCTCATGATCTAAAATGCGCCTGTAGATCGGACCAAAATCCTGCTGGGCGGCGTTAAACAGCTCCCCATAGCTTTCAATCACGAAGTACGTCTTTTGATAATCATCCACCATATAAGATGTACCCATAACCCGTTCGACATCGAATCGCACGCGGTTCGGCTGCGGGCTTTCCACGGAGTACACCGTCTCTCCGGAAGACGACAGCATGCCTGCGCCAAAGGCGCGCAAGCCATTCGGTGTGGAAATCAATCCGAACTCCGCCATGTACCAGTACAGCCGCGCCAGAATATGATCCGCCCCCAATCCGATTGCAATCTCCCCCTGACGGCCGTACTCGGCCATGTAATCGGCGAAAACCGGATTCGACAGCAAAGGGACATGTCCGAAGAAATCATGGAAGATATCCGGCTCAACCAAATAGTCCATTTCGTCGGCGCGCCGCAGCCACCTGCATATTGGAAAACGCCGGTTTGCAAGGTGCCGAAAGAATACATCGTTCGGAATAAGTCCGGGTACGGCGACGAGCGTCCATCCCGTCTTTTGCTTCAAAATATCGCTCATCTTTTCAAGTCGGGGTACGGCGTCCTGTACGCCGAGGGCCTGAAGGCCTTCGATAAACTCCTCAGCTGCATAGTTCGGTAAAATTTTCATCTGGCGGTCATAGAGGGACCGCCAGCGGGCTTGCTCTTCATCGGTGTAATCATAGTTTTGTTCCACCGTATAATCCGCCTGCATATTGTCGTAGTCGCCACGGAGCTTTTGCCGCGTGGGCGCCGCAAAAGGGTTTTCGGCATAATCGTTTTTCATCGGGCCGCCTCCTTCGCCTCTGCCGGCTAGAGCGCGTTGCAGGTAATGTGGATCAGACAATGACCATCTCACGCGCTCAAAATAAAGATTCTAGAGCCAAGACCGCTCCTTATAGACTAGCACTGCAAGCTTTAAGCAATTGCCCAGCAAAGTACATTTAAAATAAATAAAATTTAGCGGCCAACATTCGTTTTTCGCCCATACTATGGGGGCGAGAGCCGCAAGACGCAGCAATCATGGCAAACCGTCCGCCGCACAGCGCGTCGCATCAGAGGGAAAACGGCTCGAATGATTGGCGGATGAGGATCGGGCTTTACGACAGCCGCTCCACGGCGACAGCCGTCGCTTCCCCGCCGCCGATGCAAAGACTGGCGACGCCGCGCGTTGCGCCACGGCGTTGCAAGGCCGCCAGAAGCGTCACCAGTATGCGCGCGCCCGACGCGCCGATGGGATGGCCGAGGGCGATGGCGCCGCCATGGACGTTCACCTTGTCCGCCGGCAAGGCAAGCTCCCGCATGGCCGCGAGCGCAACCACGGCGAACGCCTCGTTGATCTCAAAAAGATCGACACCGTCGGCGTCCCAGCCGGCCTTTGCAAGAACCTTGGAGATGGCGTCGACGGGGGCGGTGGTGAACCATTCGGGCGCCTGGGCGTGGGCGGCCGTCGCGCGTATGACCGCGAGCGGGGCGAGCCCGCGCCGCTCGGCCTCGGACATGCGGGTCAGGACAAGCGCGGCGGCGCCGTCGGAAATAGCGGAGGCGTTGCCGGCGGTGACTGTGCCGTCTTTGGAGAAAGCGGCGCGCAACTGGGGAATTTTCTCCGCTTTGACAAGACCGGGCTTTTCGTCCGTCTCAACCACGCTCTCGCCCTTGCGCGTTTTAACCGTATAGGGTGCAATTTCTTCGTTAAAGGCGCCCTCGGCGATCGCCGCCTGCGCGCGCTCCACGGACCGAACGGCGTAGGCGTCCTGGTCCTCCCGGGAAAACTGCATCTCCTCGGCGGTCTTGTCCGCGAAAACGCCCATGGCCGTCCCAGACGCGTAGGCGTCCTCCAACCCGTCATAGGCCATATGGTCGAGAACCTGTCCGTGTCCGAATCGCATGCCGGCCCGCCCTCCCGGCAACAGGTAGGGCGCGTTCGTCATCGCCTCCATCCCGCCGGCCACCGCAATATCGATCGCTCCGGCGGCGATTGCGTCATGGGCCATCATGGCGGTCTTCATGCCGGAACCGCAGACCTTGTTCACGGTGGCGCAGGGCGTTTTTTCGGGCAATCCGGCGCCAAGGGCCGCCTGGCGCGCCGGCGCCTGGCCGAGCCCGGCGGGCAACACGCAGCCCATCAGAACCTCATCCACATCGTCTGCATCGACCTTCGCCCGGCCGAGCGCCGCCTCGATGGCGCAGGCGCCGAGGGCGGTGGCGGGAACGCCGGAAAACGCCCCTTGAAAATTACCGACCGGCGTACGCGCGGCGCTGACGATGACAACGGGATCTTCTGAAGGCATAAGCGTTTCTCCTTAGCGCTGTTAAACCGCAGCGGCCCGGGGCGCGGCGCCGGCGGCGATGATCTCCTCCGCCATGGCGTTGGCGACCTCATCCGTGCGGCGGCCGTCCCGGTCGGCGCGGGCGAAAACTTCTTTAATCGTAACGCCGATTTTATCGAGGCGGGCGTAAACCTTTTCCTTGGTCCAACCGCCAATGACTTCCTGGCCGACACTGATGACGCCGCCCGCGTTCACAATGTAATCCGGAGCGTACAGAACGCCTCTGTCATTGAGCGCCGCGCCCATCTCAGGGCTTTGCAGCTGATTGTTCGCCGCGCCTGCGACGACCTTCACCTTCAGATGCTGGACCGTGGTGGGGTTGATCGCACCGCCAAGGGCGCACGGCGCGTAAACATCTGCGTCTTGAGCGAAAGCCTCCTGGTAATGGGCGCCCGTGGCGCCGAAACGGGACTTCGCTTCCTCGACCCTGGCGGGATCTATATCGGCGACGATCAGCGACGCCCCGCCCTTGTGCAACAACCGCGCAAGCTCCATGCCCACATGGCCGAGCCCCATGACGATGACCCGGACACCCTTCAAATCAGACCCCAGCTTATGACGCACCGCCGCCTCAACGCCGCGCCACACGCCATAAGCGGTAAACGGAGACGGATCGCCCCCTTCGCCGTTCGGCCCGCCGAGACCGGCGATATAACGCGTCGCACCGGCCGCCGCATCGAGATCAGCCTTGTCCACACCGGAATCCTGCGCGCCGTAATAGAGCCCCGCCATAGCATTCACAGCCGCGCCAAACGCGGGGAATAGTCGCGGAGTTTTATCCGAACGAGGGTTTCCGAAAATCACGGATTTCCCGCCGCCGAACGGAATGCCGGCCAGGGCGTTTTTATAGGTCATGCCCTTGGATAGCCGCAAAACATCGTCAAGGCCATCTTCGAAAGAAGCGTAGGGAAACATTCTGCAACCGCCGAGACCTGGGCCGATCGCATCGGAATGAATGGAGACAATGGCGTCAAGCCCCGACGCATCATCCTGAAAGCGGACAACCTTGCAATATCCCTCAACGTTTAACTCTTCCTGACGCATTGCTGTCTTTCTCCCTTAAGCAGCTTCCAATTTCGGCGACGGCGCGGCCGCGAAGTCCCGCCACAACGCTGCGCGGGCCTCCCGCGCCTTTTCAACATTTCGTTCTTTCACAGGGCCGAACCCGCGAATATCGTCCGGCACGCTTGCGATGGCGACCCCCGCGTCATAAACGTCAGGGGTGAGCTCGGCAATCAGGCGTTCGACATCGCGCTCATACTGGCCGATGAGAGCCCGCTCCATTTTCCGCTCCGCCGTTTTGCCAAAAAGATCGAATGGCGTGCCGCGCAGTCCCTTCAGTTTCGCCATAAGCCGGAAGGCGGTGAAAATCCAGGGCCCGAACGTCATCTTCTTTGGCTCTCCGGTCTGCGGATCGGGGCGCGACAGAAGCGGCGGGGCGAGGTAAACCTTGATATTTTTAACGTCGTCGAACTGACGCGAGAGCTTATCCCAATAGGCCTTGTCGGAATAAAGCCGCGCCACCTCGTATTCATCCTTGTACGCAAGAACTTTGTAGTAATAGCGCGCCACTGCTTCGGCGAACGCCCCCGGCGCGCCGTTCAGTCGTCGGTCGACCTCGACCGCCTGCGCAACGAGGGCGCGGTACCGCTCCGATAGGGCTTTGTTCTGGTAGGCGACAAGCTCCCTCGCAAATCGATCGACAAGCGCCTCGAAGGTTTCCGGCGCCGACGTCGTCTCGCCGGTTACGGCGCCGACAAGGTCCATCACGACGTCGGGGGCGTGGACCGCCGCCCGCCCCCAGTTGAAAGCGCGTTGGTTGAAGGCGACGGCGACGCCGTTCAGCTCGATGGCGCGCAAAATCGCGTCCGCGGAGAGGGGGATGCGCCCCAACTGCCAGGCGTAGCCCACCATGAACAGGTTCGACGCAATCGCGTCGCCGAACAGGGCGGTGGCGAGTTCCGTCGCGTCGATGACGTCGCATTGCTTCGACCGCACGGCCCGGCGAATGGTCTGACGCGCCCGCGCCGCCGGAAAGGCGTATTTCGGATCGCTCACAAAGTCCGCCGTCGGCGTTTCGTTGGCGTTCACCACCGCCGCCGTGCGTTTGGTCGACAGATAAGACAGATATTGGGAAGAGGCCCCCACCAGCATGTCGCAGGCGAGCAGCAAGTCCGTCTCCCCATCCACGATCTTTGTGGTCGACAGGTCGGCCGCTTTGGGCGCGAGACGCACATGGGAGACAACGGCCCCGTTTTTCTGGGCGAGACCGGTGTGGTCATGAACAGAGGCGCCTTTGCCCTCCAGATGCCCCGCCATGGACAACAGGGCGCCGATCGTGATGACCCCGGTGCCGCCGATGCCGGTGACAAGCATATTGAAAGGCGCGTCAAGACAAGGCCGGTCCGCCTCCGGCAGGCTGGCGAACAGCGCCGCCTCCTCCGCCTCCACGCGCGATTTATCGGGCTTGGCGACGCCGGAAGGCTCCAGGCTGATAAAGCTCGGGCAAAAGCCTTTGACGCAGGAATAGTCCTTGTTGCACGAGGATTGATTGATTTTGCGCTTGACGCCGAAGTCGGTCTGCAACGGCTCCACGGAGATGCAGTTCGATTTCACAGAGCAATCGCCGCAGCCCTCGCATACTCTGTCGTTGATAAAAATGCGCTTGGCAGGATCGGGCATTTGTCCGCGCTTGCGCCGGCGACGTTTCTCCGCTGCGCAGGTCTGGTCGTAGATGATCGCCGACACGCCCTCATAGCCTCGCATGTCTTCCTGAATTTCGTTAAGATCATCCCTGTGGCGCACCACCGTTCCGTGGGGGAACGTCACCTGACCGGCATATTTCTCAGGCTCGTCAGACACCACCGCAAGGCGGCGCACGCCCTCACCATAAAGCTGGTAGGCGATGCCGTCCACGGTGAGCCCGCCCTCGGCGTTCTGCCCGCCGGTCATGGCGACGGCGTCGTTGAACAAAATCTTGAACGTCATCGGCGCCTTGGCCGCCACCGCCTGGCGAATGGCGAGAACGCCTGAATGCTGATAAGTGCCGTCGCCCATATTCTGGAACATATGCGGCATGTCCGTAAACGTATGAACGCCCACCCAGAACATGCCTTCGCCCCCCATCTGGCAGACTTTTTCCGCCCGCCCCTGGCCCATCGCCATAATGTGGCAGCCAATGCCGGCGCCGGCGTGGGCGCCGTCGGGAATGCGCGTCGAAGTGTTGTGGGGGCACCCAGAACAAAAGAAAGGCTTGCGGGCCGGCAAGGCGTTCGCCGGGGGCGCAGCGATGGCGGCGCGGCGCGCGGCCAGCCTGTCGCGCCAGCGCGCCGTTGTATCCGGTGCGGCGTCGCCGATGAAGTCCACCAGCGCGCTCGCCACCATATCGGGTGAGAAATCGGCAACTTCGGGAAGGAACAGCCGCCCGTCAGGCGCCTGCTTGCCGAAGACCCGCGGCCGGCGATCCGCCGGCATGTGGAACAGGACATCCTTCAGCTGCGCTTCGACGTGGGAGCGTTTTTCCTCCAGCACAAGCAGCGCATCGAGCCCGTCGGCGAAGCGCAACGCGCCTTGCGGCTCCAAAGGCCACTGAAGCTCGATTTTATAAATGGCGAGACCAAGAGCTTTGGCCGTCGCCTCGTCGATGCGCAGAAGGCGCAGCGCCTCCATCAACTCCGCATAGGCTTTGCCTGTGACGGCGATCCCGAAGCGGGCGGGTTTACGCCCCAACACAATACGGTCGAACCCGTTCGCCCGCCAAAACGCTTTGGCCGCCGGCAGGCGTTCCTCATAAATTCGCCGCTCCAGCTCCATGCGGCCTGTCTGCCATTGCAAATTGGTGTCGTTGTTAAACCCGTGGGGCGGTATTTCAATATCCGTAGGGGTCTTATAGGACGGAAGCATTTGGGGGATGTCGACGACGGCGCCCCCCTCCACCGTGTCCGTGGCGCATTTGAACCCAACCCACAGCCCAGAAAACCGCGACAGAGCATAGCCGGCAAGGCCCAGCGACAGATACTCTCCCACGGTTGAGGGGTTAACCTGCGGAATATTGAGCGCTTGAAAAAGTTGGTCGGTTTGATGGGGCAATACGGACGAATGGGCGGTATGGTCGTCCCCGGCCAGGGCCAGGACGCCGCCATATTTCGAAGCCCCGTCCATATTGGCATGGCGCAAGGGGTCGGCGGACCGGTCGACGCCGGGGCCTTTGCCGTACCACATGCCGAACACGCCGTCGACGCGGGGACCTGAAAAACCGGCCAGCTGCTGCGTGCCCCAAACCGCTGTAACAGCGAGATCCTCGTTTAATCCGGGCTCGAACCGAATATCATGATCATCCAGAATCTTTTTCGAGCGCCACAACTCCATATCAAGGGCGCCGAGGGGGGAGCCGCGATATCCGGAGATGAAGCCCGCCGTGTTGAGCCCGGCGGCCCTGTCGGCCCGGGCCTGCATCAGCGGCAAACGCGTCAGCGCTTGCACGCCAGTGAGGAAGACCCTGCCCGAGTCCCGACGATACCGGTCTTCTAATTTGTACTCAGGGTCAACAATGCTCTGCGCCGACTTAGCAGGTTCTGTCATGCGTTTTGTCGTTCCTCCCGTTTTTCGAGAGAATATGCCGAAAAACGCTAGCGCGTCCTGCTAAAGTGGATATAGTCTCCCCAAGCCCATAGAGCTTTCACCTAAAAAAATGCCCAAATCGGAGACATTCTGCTAATATGAAATTCGACCAAATCGATCGAAAGATTCTGCGCCATCTCCAGGAAAACGCCAGAATCACAAACGCGGAATTGTCGGAGCGCGTTGGCCTGTCGCCGACGCCATGCCTCAGGCGCCTGCGTCGACTGGAGCAGGAAGGCGTGATCGAAGGGTATCATACAAGGGTGAACCGGGAGGCTCTCGGCCTTAACGTCAACGTCTTTATTCTTGTCAAACTTGAGAAAGAAGATGAGACGACCTTGCGGGATTTTGAGGATGAGGTGCGCAAACGGCCGGAAGTGCTGGAATGCTACCTCGTCACCGGCAAATTCGATTATTTTCTGAGGGTCGTCATGCCGAACCTCTCGCGCTACGAGACGTTCCTCACGGAAACGATATTGAAAATACCAAATGTCGCGACGATTGAATCGAGCTTCACACTGCGCGATGTCGCCCGCCGCAGCGTCCTGCCTATGGATGAAGAGTAAGGCGCGTTTACCTCTGGAAGTCGTAAAACGCGCCCATCTTTAAGATTTGCGTCATTTCGTCGAGAGCCTCAAACCCCTCCCGAGCGAGCGCAGGATCGGAGAGGTCCTCCGGGTGCAATTCGTCGCGGTACCGCCGGGACACCCAATCGACAAGCAAGGCGTAAACGTCGTCACTCAGGATGAAGCTGGGCGCGACGCTGCTGACGGCGGCGTCGGTCAGAACCACCCGCAAACGCAAACAGGCCGGACCGCCGCCGTTGCGCATGCTTTCGCGCACATTGACGAATATGGTCTCGGTGACGGGATTGTCCGCCGCAACCACAGCGTCAAGGTACGCCTTCGTACTCGAGTTTTCCTCCGCCTCCGTCGGCAACACCAGAGCCATACCGCCGCTGGGCAGGGTTAAAAGCTGCGAGTTAAAAATGTAGGAGGTTATGGCGTCCTTCAGGGGAACCATCGCCTCCGGCGCTTCGATGATGGCGGCGTAGGGCGCGGCGGCCCTGATCGCGGCCAGGGCGCCGTCCCGGTCCTCGAAGGCCGCCTCATGGCAAAACAGCACGCTCTCGTTTGCAACGCCGACGACGTCGTTGTGGAACGCGCCGGCGTCGATCGCCCTGCGCGACTGGGCCAGCAATAACGTCTTATCCGCAGCAAGCCCGTGGAGGCGCGCGATAGCGGCGCTCGTCGCACGCGCCTGACGGGCGGGGAAGCCTGCATCGTCGGGCGGGTCGCCATAGACAAAAAGTTGCACGCCGACATCGCCATGGGACGGACACAGCCGGCCATGGTTCGCCGCGCCCTCGTCCCCGAGATCGCCGCCGGCCGGCAGGGGCGCGTGGTGCGCGAAATGCGCATCGTCATTGAAGATATGCTTAAGAATTCGCGCGGTCGTCTCCGCCTCCAAGGACCTGTGAAACATGGTCGACAGGTTCGCTGCGGTGAAGTGGACCTTGCCGTCCGCACTGTCAGCGGCGGGCGCCACGGTGGCGGCGTTCGCCGTCCACATGGCGGAGGCGGAATATATGTTGGCGAGCAGCCCCGGCGCAGCGTTTGCGGCGGCGGCGATCATCTCCTCGTCGGACCCGGAAAACCCCATTTGACGCAATGTCGGCAGGTGGGGGCGTTCATGCGGCGGCAAAAACCCCTGCCCAAGCCCCAGGTCCCTGAGGCGTTTCATTTTTTCAAGCCCCTGCAACGCCGCAGTTTTAGGCCGCGACGCCCCGCCCGCATTCGAGGCCGACGCGATATTGCCAAGGGAGAGCCCTGCATAATTGTGAGTGGGTCCGATCAGGCCGTCGAAATTGTATTCCCGCGCTGTCATGCTGCAAACCCCGTCGGCAATTCATCCGCAGACGGTGTTGCGTCCCGCTCCATGGAGGCGACGGGATAAGCGCAATAGTCCGCGGCGTAATAGGCGCTCGGGTTATGGTTGCCCGACAAGCCGATCCCGCCGAACGGGGCGGTTCCCGCCGCGCCCGTCGTCTGATTGTTCCAGTTGACGATGCCAGCCCTGGAACGCACCAGAAACGTATCGTATTTTGCACGATCATCGGATATAAGGCCTGCAGACAGTCCGTATTGCGTATTGTTCGCTTCCTCAATTGCAGCGTCGAAATCGGAAACGCGCCGAACCTGCAGGATCGGACCGAAATGCTCCTCATCGGGTACGCCCGTGGCGTCCGTCACGTCCACAAGAGCGGGGCTCAAGAACGGCAGATCCGCCGCCCGCCGGACCAGGGGCCGCAGCGCTTGCCCGCCGGCGGCGAGAAGCGCTTCGTACCCGGCAACAAGGCCGTCCGCCGCGCGGTTGGACACGACAGGGCCCATGAACGGCGCAGGCTCGTCCTTCGGCGCGCCGACAATGATTTTGTCGATCATCGACGTCAGCTGTTCGATGAAGGCGTCCCCGGCCGCGCCCGTCGGTACGAACAGACGCCGGGCGCAGGTGCAGCGCTGACCCGCTGTGAGGTAAGCCGATTGTATCGTGGCGAGGGCGGCGGCCTCAATATCGTTCACATCGTCGACGATCAGCGGGTTGTTGCCCCCCATCTCCAAAGCCAGAACGAACCCCGGACGCCCGGCGAACTGTTTGTGGAGCGCTACGCCGGTTCGGGCGCTGCCGGTGAACAAGACGCCGTCAAGCCCGTCATGGGCGGTGAGCGCCATAC
>JBCDBL010000116.1:0-12885 GCA_039183635.1 Pseudomonadota bacterium | reverse complement strand
CTCGGCATTGGGTTCAGCGCTGGCGACGCAGCTTTTTTCAGCAATGTCGGCGCGGCTCAATTGCCCATTATTTTTCTCCTGACGCCATTGGTGATGCTGGTTTACACCGCCGCCTATTCGTTTTTTCTCATGCGTTCATCAATCGATCGCGTCGTCGACCTCGCCTTGACAGGGCTTGCCATAGGCGGCGTAGCCTTATGGGCTTTGCTCGGGGCTGATTTAAACTCAGATATAAAGACAGTACTTTATTATGTACTGAAACTATACCTCGTCATGTGGTACTTCGCGCTTTACACGCTTTTCTGGAGCTACACAGACACCTATTTCCACATACAGGACGCCAAACGCTTATTTCCTCTTTTCGCGGCCTTTTGTGCGTTAGGCACGGCAAGCGGCGCGCTCCTTGTCCACTTGCTCGCAGACATATTACCCATGCATTACTTCTTGTTGCTTTGGTCAGCCGTAGCCGTAGCAACCATGCCGCTCGTTCGCCTGCTACGCCGCCGCTGGCGTCAAATCCAGGAAAGCGAGACGGGGTCAGCGATCGAAAGAGCTGAAGCCAAAAATAAACTGTCCACAGTGTTCAATGCATTTCACAAGTCCAAGTATACGCGAATATACGCTTTTACTCTGTTCATCATACTCCTGATGACAAACCTGATTGAATATCAATACGCTCATGTGTTTCAAGAAAGCCGCAACGAAGCCGAACTTGCCGAACTGTTTGGCGCTCTTTACGCTGCAACAAATTTTTTCAACCTATTTGTCTGTCTATTTATTTTCAATCGCCTCGTGTCACGATTTGGCGTACGGAATATCACTTTCTTCCTACCATTAACATATTTTATTGTTTTCGTTTTTTTCTTCCTGCAAGGCGGAGAAATTGCCGCTATCGCGGCATTCTTCGCCTATCACGGCGTCTTGACATCAATTGAATACAATAATGAAAACCTGTTGTTCAATGCCGTACCGTCGAACGTCAAAAAACCAGTTCGCGCGCTCATCGAAGGAATGTGCGAGCCTTTAGCAAGCTTATTCGCAGGCGGTTTTCTAATTTACACCGCACACTATTTAACACCGCGCGAGTTGTCAGGCGTTGGCGTTGTCATCGGTATTGGATTGATCGTGACCGTGGTGGCGTTACGCCATCATTACCCCGCCGCGATGGCGGCCAATATGAGACGCGGCTCGCTCCAATTTGGCGACAAGCGTTCTCAGTCCCTAAATTTTTCTACAAACGCACGCAAACGGATTGAGGAGGAGGCGCGCAACGACGCATCACCGCTGTCGACATTGGCGCAATCACTATTGGGCAATGGCGACGTTACCCCCACGGGCACAGCGGCCTTGCACCTCGACCGACTGACGGACGCGCTAAACAGCAACGATCCACGTGAACGCAATCAAGCGCTGTCTGCTCTGTGTGAAATTGCCGAACCGGAGGATATTCACCTTGTTCCACGCCTTATAGCAATGTTGCCTTCGCTTGATCGCTCGGCGCGACATGTCGCGATCATGTTGCTCGGCAGGATTGGCCATACAGAATCTATTCAAGATATTCTCGTGGCCTCTGGTGCGCTGGCGGGACGAGAGCGCCGGGCGATTACTGACATGCTTGTAAAGCTGGGTGAGACCGCTATTCCACGCCTGACCAGTGTACTATGCGATCGGCACTACGGGCACCAGATCCGGTCTATCGCCGCACGCGCACTCGCGGATTTGTCTTATGCGCAACTCACCGCTCAGATTGATCGTCTCGTTAAGGAAGAGCTTGCCCAAGCCCATCGACTGCGTCTCAACGCAGAACGGCTGGAACAAGAACAGATCGGATCGGATGCGGTAGCGATTCTTATACAAGCCCAGAACGAGCGTGTCGCAAGAGCGGTTGATTTTGTGTTGGAACTTTTGGCCTTAGACGGCAAATTACCGAACTTCGACCTTCTAATCGTCTCTTTGCACTCGACCAATCTCAAAGTCCAAGCAAACGCCCTCGAAGCCATAGAAAACAGTGTCGATTATGAAACCTATCGATGCATACATGGACTTTTACGTCGACGTAAAAGCTTAAACTCTGCGGATGAAGTTCAGTATAACAATGATATTGCGCTGCTTCTCGAGCAAACGCTTGAGTTCAGCTATGGAATAGAAGCTGCTGCGGCAATGCAAGTCCTCTATGAGCAACTTCCAAACAATCAATTCATTCAAAAAATCAGGAGCATGATTAAATCGGATATGCCGGCGGCAACACGTCTTCAGTTGCTGAAACTTCTTGGCCTTGATAATAAGAATGAAGCTGGTCCAATCGCCCTCGTCTCATCATTGCGCCAGATGCGGGTATTCGCCGCTGCGCCGCTTGCGACCCTGGCAGACCTCGCACATTATGCGCAGTATAAGGCTCCAGACGCCCAATCGTTAAAGGGAATGGCGGACGGCGTCTCTTTCTGGATTACACACGATGATATTCGAGATGTCGCCTCGCGGCGAGTCGAACTCGCGTTGCTCATGTTGAAAGAATGGGATGAACGACATGCATCAGCGTAAAACAATAGGTATTCAGTCGCTCTTGCTACGCACTTTTCTACCAGCGGTTCTCGTTGTTGCAATAGCTTTAGCCATTCTCGTCTACAATCTGCAATACGCACTCATCATGGACGGCTTTGATCGCAAACTGGTGACAATCAGCGCTCTTACAGGCGCAATGATCGATCCAAGCGATCACGATTTCCTCATGACCGAAGCGCAATCTAAAAAAGACCCAACAGAAATTGAAAGTACGGAGCATTATATCCGTAATGTCGAACCTATGCGGCGTATCCGTGAAAAGCTTGATCTTACTTATCTGTATACTCAAGCGCTTGGTGGCGAAGCTGACATCTATTATATTCTGGACAGCTCTCTGGGCGACGACCACTCTCCAATTGGGTCCGAAGACGAACTGCCTGTGGAAACATTAGCTGGGCTTCGCAATGCTGAATCGCAAGGCAAGGTATACATTTCACCTGTTGAATATCAAAAGCAGTGGGGGTTGTTGAAAACGGCCGCAGCTCCGGTCTACGGAGCGGAAGGCGCAATCACTGCAACAGCCGGCGCCGACGTCGATATATCCGTGATCCAAATTGCAACGCAAAACGCTCTCTTTGCAAGTGCTGTGATCGGCATGGTTTCAATTCTCGCCTGCCTTTTCGTCACGTTTCAAATTGTGCAACGGATCGCTCGACCGATCGAAGTGCTAAGACAAGAAGCGTTGCGCATTGCAGCAGGCGATCACAATCAGCCTATAAAACTTAGGCATCCTAGAGAAGCTGCTCACTTACGCAATACTCTTGCAACTGTCACAACCCGGATGATGAAAGAATCGACAAAGAGAATGGAAATAGCACGCGATCAGCAACATAACGCCGACGAACAGTGCTTAATCGATACTCTATATAACACAGCGACCGTGATAACGCTGTGCAACAATGAAAAACTTTTAACACTTTGGGCGCCAACAGATCGCACTACGGTTGAAAGCGCTCTCGCAATCCAAAGCATGACCCTGCTTCGTGAACGGATGCTTCAAGCGCCTCGGCTTATGAATAGCTGGAAAATCCTCGCAAACTTGGAACAAGGCATATGCGCCAGTTTTGATCGCCAAGCAAAAAGCATATGTACGCATGGCGGCTCGATTACAGTACGTGTCAATAATAAAGTTATAACTCTTGATAATGAGAAAATAGCCGATCTTTCCTCTGCCGCACGTGCTTCAGTTTTTCTAAACGGTGAAGAAGTCACACTTTTTGAAAGTGCGAAGATATGATTGATATGCCTGCAATCGATAATGCTTTTGCACTTGCCAGCATCACGCCCTTTGACAGCCTGACAGAGAATGAACTCCTCTTGGTCGCTCAACATTCCAGCTCAAAAGTTTTTGATGCTGGCGTAACAATCGTAGAAGCTGGAGATATATCGGAAATATTGTTCACAAGAGTTGAAGGCGGCATAATAACAAACGGCCGGCATAGCCCGGATATTTTTGATGCGCCCTCAGTTCTGTTCGGCACGCCAACTCGCCAAAACTATTGTGCGGGTCCTGAGGGCGTGCGGCTCCTTAGCCTATCAAAACCACACCTCTTCACCATTGCACGCGAATGTCCGGATTTCATCGTCGGATTAAGGGATGTACTGAAACGATCATGAAAACACGTCTCATCATCATTCTTTTTTCCGTACCGCTTTTTATAGCCTTGGGTCTTATGAATAGCGCGTTGCTGTATTTTCAGGAACGTTCAGAAGCGGAATCAGCCTTACATGAACAGGCGCTAAGCGCCGCCGTTACGGCTGCAGAATTTATCAGATCAACGAGCGCAGCAGAACGCATATTAAGAGACCCATCAAGAATAACATCAATTATTGCAGCTGCCAGTCAAATTAAAAACCTGGACGGATTTTATTTTATCAATGGCGACGGTGAGGCAACGGCGTTATCACCCGCCTCCAATCCGTGGGGTTTAGACAGTCTGTCCCAACCAACCGCGCCCACAGTAACGCCATTCGCTTTAGACGCCTCCACTCATCCTTACATTATCGCCCTCGCCCCTGCAGGACCAGAATCTTTTATCGCCGTTCGCCTGGACGCCGCGCCAATGGTCGCTCAACTGGCTGTACTGCGGCGGAATACTCTATTGATCATATGCATCGCAGGCGTTATTGGCGCATTGCTGGCCTGGCAGGTTGCGCATCGCATTGTTCGCGATCTTCATCAAAACCGGGGAGCGATGGCTGCATTGGAAGCGGGTGAAAACATATCTGTAAAGAGGGCGTTCACAATTCGCGAAGCACGCGATCTTGCCGATGCGGTTCGACTGATGGGAGCAAGCCAGCAGGCCGCGACCAAACGCCTTGAACTTGAATCATCACGGCGCGACCATCAGCGCTCCCCCAACAGCTCAGCTGTCAAATACAGTCAGTCAGAATTTAAACCTGTATCGGTGCATTTAGCAGGCACCGACATCGCCGTTCGCTTCATGGGAGAAACACCGGCAGGCTCTTTCTTTGCTGTTTGTGCGGATAAGGATAGGGGCGTTGTTGTCGTGGGCGAGTGCAGCGCCAAAACGGCGCCGGACGCCCTGGCTCTCGCACTCGCCGCCCGCCGCTTTCTGCAGAACCACTTGCTCGACAGCGACATCAACGAACGCCTTAAGCTCGCAAAAACCGCATACAGCATTACGTCCCTCGAATACATTATACAGTTGGCCAATGTTCCTTCAACACCAGACATACGCTTGCTTGCGTTAACCGATGCAGGCATACGTCGCCAGGCAAAGCACTTTTCGGGAATAGACCCAAACGCGGCGCCTATTGAAGTACTCAACGGGATTGAGGCGCTTTTAAAGCCAAACGGCGTGTTCGCAGCAATCAAGCAAAATAAAGCGTAGACAAATTAGAATGATGCTATCTCACACGCACATTCGGCTTGAACATGCTTGTAGCCGCTATGTAGGAGTTGGGGGTAATGGCACATTGAATAATTGCACAATTATTCAATGTATTGATTTCAGATAGATTACTCCTACTTGCTTCACAATATCATTAGAAGTGCCTATATAAAATTCGCCCACCCAGCATCTTCAAAAAGAAATACAGATAAGGTTACACCTCAGGCTCACTGTGCAATTTATAAATTTTATTACAAACATACCAGGGTTTAAGGGTGCAATAGCTACAACATCATTATTTTAGACAGTTTCTCACAAGACTTTAACCGTTTGCATAAAGAATTACTATATTAATTTCTACACAAACGCCGCTGTAAAAATTATATGGCAAAAACTTAGATAAACACCGTTGGAGTTGCGTTTATGTACTCGTCTTCACCTTACTATGCTTACGAAAGCGACAACGCCCCTGAAAAACTTAAGGTTTGCGTCATCGAAAGCGTTGGTCTGGGGGTCCGCAGTCTTACCGCATTCTCCAAAGGGTCCGTTATTGATCATTTCACTGGTAAAATCAGCTCAAGGATTAAACAACATAGCCTTCAAGTAAGTGACGGCAAGCATATTAGCGAGACTCAGTTTATCGGGTACTTAACGCATAGCTGCGATCCGAATGCGCGGCTTGACATGACTAAATTTGAATTGATTGCCCGCCGCCCCATCCGCAGCGGTGAAGTGGTGACGATCGACTACGCTGAAACGGAAGACCGTCTTTTTGTTCAGTTTGCTTGCGCTTGCCGTGCAAAAAATTGCCGTCAGTGGATTACAGGCCGAAAAGAGGCGATAAACGCTGCAGGCGTGGATTATCTGGCGGCGAAATCAGCCGGAAAGGCGCGCGCATGACGGCGTTAGCGCTTTGCGAAGCAGCTTCCCCATGGTGGGAACGTGAGGATCTTTGCTACGCAAAAGGACGGTTGCTCTTTGCCGGCCATGATGTAGCGGACATGGCGACACAAGCTGCAGAACCACTTTATATCTACTCAAACAAACGTGTCGAGATAAATATTGCGCGTGTACTGCAAGCACTCGCACAAACCGGTCGTAGCCATCGAATCTATTACGCAATGAAAGCGAACCGATACGAGCCGCTTCTCAAGAAGTTAGCGCAATCAGGCCTCTGCGGCGTGGATATTTGTTCGCCTAATGAACTTGATCTTGCCTTAGCTTGCGGCTTTCGAGTGGTCGATATGAGTTTCACTGGGACGGCAGTATCAAATCGTGATCTCGACCGATTGCTCGCGCACCCATTGCTCACCATTAATTGCGATACGATCAGCATGATCCGACGCATTGGCGAGCGTGCAAGAGGTAGAGACATTGGCATCCGCATCAATCCAGCCATTGGCACCGGATATGAGAACAGGAAACGCCTCGTTTATGCTGGTGAACACGCAACTAAATTTGGAATCTACAAAGAACAATGGCATGAAGCGCTTGCGGTCGCTGCGTCTTATAATCTCAACATCACCGGTCTGCATTTTCATACAGGATGCGGTTACCTCGGGACGGAGCTACCGCGTTGGGAGGCTTCCTTAAGCGCCGCCTTGTCCTTCAGCACCAACCTTCCCTGTCTAAGAACCATTAATGTCGGCGGCGGCCTTGGCTTGCCGTATAAATCTACGGACACACCTCTTGACCTATCTCGATGGGCGTCTATCCTTCGCCGCCACTTCGAGGGCTTGGATGTGACTATCGCTGTCGAACCAGGCGGATATCTCGTTAAGGACGCTGGCATACTTGTCCTAAGCGTCACCGACGTTGAACAGAAACTCAGCACACTATTTACCTATGTGGATGGCGGCTTCAACTTGCAGCCTGAGCCTGTTTTTTACAATTTGCCATGTGAACCGGTTGCGTGTATCCGGCGTGATCAAAGCCTTGCAGATTGGCGCACCGTCACGATCGCAGGCAATATCAATGAAGCACAAGATTTATGGACCGAAGCTTTTTCTATGCCGCCGCTTTTGGAAGGGGATTACATTGCTTTCCTGAATGCAGGCGCATACGGAGCGGCGATGAGCTCGAACCACTGCATGCGCGGCGCGTTTAAGGAGATCATCATTTGAATCAGACCTTGTTTACATCATATAGTGATATAGCTTCAGATGCGCCGATATAACTGATGGAATTCATGTGAATACCAATTCGCAAACCCTTACGATTACGAATGAGATCGCTGAAATCACCCGCGCGGCTGAGTTCATCGAGGGGTTTTGCACAGCGCAACGCGCTTCGCCCGATATCGCATTTAAAGTCAACCTAGCCGTTGAAGAAGCGCTCGTGAACACGATCAGTTATGGTTTTAAGGACGATACGCGCCATACCATCGAATTAAACATAGCGAGGGAAGACAATGCAATCATCCTCACAATAACGGACGATGCAGTTGCTTTTAACCCTCTGGAAGCGGAATTGCCCGACGTCGATGCAGCCGTTGAAGACCGCAAAGTGGGCGGCCTCGGCGTTTTTTTGGTAAGAACGACAATGGATAAGGTCCAATATATCCATGAAGATGGGCAAAACAAGCTAACTCTTACCAAAAGGCTTTAGCTCAAAATAAAATTCATCCGTATTAACCTTAATAAAGAAATTAAGAAAAAATCATAAATTGGCCTTATTTCACCCCTTTGAAATATACACAGATACACCATTTCAAGTATGTACCTAACGTAAACCGAGCACTTATGGTCAAGTACAAGACCTAAGAAGCCTATAGTAAGGAGAGAATCATGGTGATAAAAGTTCCCAGCTTAGGCGGACGGATCCTCTATTCAGCTAGACAACATGTCATGGAGGCGGCGCCATTTGGCAGCTATGAAGTCCAAAGAGTCTTTCTGAAAATGCAACGAAAATCCAAGCCAGGCTTCTTCAATCGCTTTTTCACAAAAACGTAAATCGGAAACCGAGAACGGCCTTCGGGCCGCTCTCTATACAAATTTTATTATGATCTGAAAAACTAGATACGTTTACAAAATATAATTCTTGAGCTTCCCATAACGCTCACGGTTACGGCAGGCGACATCGCCTCAAAATACTTTTTCATATAATATGTTTTAGCTAAAAGCATTCATTACTTTTTATGTCTGTGCTTCTTGATCAGCCACACATCTCCAAAAACCGGCTTATCAGATTGCATGCGCAATATCTCTCGCCTGCAACTCAAAACCTGGTATCCTAATCTTTGAACTAAACACTCTACATAGTCAGTTGAATGCGCATAGCGTCCGGTTCGGGTCAACACCCATTTTTTTTCTACTGTCGCTTCTACAGTAAATACGAATAGTCCGTCTTCACACAAAGCGCTATAAGCAGCGGCGAAGACAGCTTCTAGATCCCCAAAATAAACAAGCACGTCCGCTGCAAGACAAAGGTCGATAGGCTTTGGGCTCTGAAGCAGGAAATCGACAACGTCCGCCTGTACAAGGCTATCATAACAGTTTTTTCGTTCCGCAACTTCCAGCATTCTGGGCGAAAGATCGACCCCGACCAGATCGTCTGCATAGCGTTCGATGAGCGGCCCACAAACACCTGTGCCGCAGCCAAGGTCTGCAATAACCGGCATGCCGGCGTGAAGGCGTTCGCCGAGACTATCGACAATAAGATTGGGAACGCGATACGACAAATCCACTAGTAGATGGTGATCGAACTTTTCGGCATATCCGTCAAAAAGCGCACGCACATAATGGGGCGACGCCGTCTTGAGTTGCCACCCTAACCTCGCCAACAGGATATGACCGTTGATTTTGAGACTTGTATAAAACCGCCCGCTTGCAATCAGAAACGCCATACTTACAGCAACCAGCGCAAAAAGTGATAAGGCGAGCGATGGCGCGTCCCTTCCATTGATGAATATAAGCGCGCATAGAGAAAGCGCGATGATGGAAATCCAGTACTCCGCTAGCAAACGTCCACTAAAACGAATGGCTTGATTGAGGTGTGATTGCATCAACATGTGTTCACCTCCGATGCACTACCGCACTCAAGCGGCTTTGTGCTGCAAGGCGTCGCCATGTAACGTGACGAACGTGTCTAGGCGAAGGGTTTCAATATTCCGGCGATCTTGTTCAAGCCTGCTTTTAACCTCCTCAAACTGATCTTTCGGCATTATCTCTTCATTGATCAAATCCTCTACAAACGCGTCAGTGTTAAACAACTCGATGACATTCGAGTTGCTCTCAAGAGCAAGGTTTAAATTTGGAACCAACTCCTGCTCGAGAAGAGCAAGGCGCTGTTGACGCTGTGCAGCGCCCCAGACACGTTCTAAGTCTTTCAACGTTTCTTCAACCGTCGTTAGCGACTGAAGATAACCAGCGCATAAACGCTGGTTTGATATACTCTCTTTGTCATCATATTGCTGGTCAGCACCAATTGTTTTATTTGTTGAGTAGGCATGAAGGTTGTGCGCAGCTCCACCTTGAATGTTGTAGTCTTTAGGTTTCTTCATTTTGAATTGCGTAGCCAAAGCGTTAGGATAACTTCTCATGCCATTTTGTTGTACACGACGTTGTTCTGGTGAGCTCAAAATATAAGCCGTACTATGAGTTCGCGTGATCAAATCATCGATATTCCGTAGAGCGTACTCAGCGCTGGTAACGCTTTTTTTGACTAGCTTACGTTCCGTAACGGCGCCTTTAAATGTTTCAGGGCGGAGCCTCTGATTTTGGCTGTCTATAAATTCTTTCAGTTGGCCTTTAACCTCAACCAATTCTTTAAAGCTACTCCAAAATTTTTCTACAGCCGCGTTACGCTCACTTTCATCATTAAGTCCATCAAGCAGTTCCACTGCCCTATTATTTCGCTCCAAAGTATTTGCCACGTCCACGCCAATAGTTTCTTTGCCCTCTCTACGCGGCTCAACACGTTTAAACTCATCTGAGTTAAGGCCATGAAGCCATAAGCCCGACTCATCATGTATCGTCGCAAGCGCCCGTCCATCTGCACGAAGACTGTTACTAACCTGGGCCCACTGATTATTTAGAATAACATCGCCGGGTAAAACAGGCTGTTTATCATCATCGACACTCTCCGGGTTTTCAATATCAGCAGTTTGACCCTTAGTGGCGGCGAAATATTCGAACAAAATATCAGAACCGATTCTCCCCCTCGCCTTCACAGCATCATCACTGTCGCCGCCTTTCGAGAGGTTTTGTTCTTCAACCTCAAGAAAATCGGGTTTTTCTTCTGGTACGCCCAATGCACGATCTTGAGACACATGTTTGATAACGACCTGGTCATTGGATGATCCGTTGTTCGGCCCTTGGCCCGACGTCACCCCAGTGTCGATGATACTCGCAGCCTCTGAATCAGATGACGCATCGGATAACTCATCAGGATTGAGCGTTCGGAACTGATTTTTAATCACGTTCCCCAACGCCAACCCGAGTTGCGGTTGCATCACATTAAGCGGATCATCGTTCGCAATCAGCCCTCGGTCTTCTTCGATCTGTATCAGCGGATTAAAGTCCTCATCAGTTTGGGTCAATCGCGGATAGAGCAATAGCAACAACGCATTGCGTTGCGCCTTTGCCTGCTCAAGTTGACCATCAATCTCATTATCCAGAGCGGCGCCGCATATTGCCTGGTGTCGCTGAAGGAGTTCAGTAAACTTCTCATTATCCCGAAGGGCCGTAATGATGTTTTTACGAAAGTTATTGATGTACGCCTTGTCATCATTTGACAGCGCCTCGTCATCTTTCACCACCAAACGACGATACTTTTCGTACTCCTTATTCATATTCAATATACGTATATTATGATAGCTCGTACGATCAGCGAGTTCCATAGAATCGCGCTCTTCTCTCTCGAATAGTATGAGCGGCACTTTAAAATAAGCGTCTAGACCTTTATTAATCTTGGTATCGATTTCATCAGACGTGGCATTGAGCATTAATCTAGGTAAGCACAGGCGGAATGGACGTGGCCTGTCAAAATCATCGTCGCTTGACGAACGCCGCTTCATGTGACCAGCCTCAGCAGGAGGCGGGCCGGGGTAAACGCCACTCGCCAGTTCCAGCGTTTCAGCACAATAATCCAGCGCTGCATCGACCATATTAGAAATGGTTTCTTGGGCAACATTTGCGAACGCGCTCTGGTGCCTTAAAGCGATATTGTTCAGCGTTCCCAACGCTATATCTAGATCCTCAATATTTTTTATAAGGCGATTATAATGCCGCCGCCTAACCTCTGGATTTGTTACATCATCAGGAAATGACATTTCCTTTAGCATAAGGACAGATTCACGATTCCAATCAGTGCTTCGCTGAATGGCTCCTGCAACATCAGCCAGATCTCTACTAATAGTGCCGGCGTTATTTGCGCCAATCCTATACTCCAACTCTTGAGACATTGCCGAATCCTCAAGAGCAATCACAGATTGTTCCAGCTGCACTTTCAAATCGGCAAGACGAACACCGCAATCATTGATGTGCCTTGGAAGGTCCACACTTTGCAACAATGCAGAGACGTTGTCGTCTTTGACGCCCTGCAGACGGAGTGCAAGCCCCACTTTCGCTACATTTTCAGTGGAAAGCCCGCCTTTAACAGCGTGGAGTTCCTCTTCTTCTTCCATATGTCCGCGATAGTATGTTTTCATTCCAACATAGTGGTGGAGAAGCGATCGCGCCTCGGCTTCAGCATCACCATGAAACTTTTTATCAAATTCATGGTACTTCTCTTTATCAGCTAACGTATCAGATGCTCTCAGCGCTTCTCGAGCTTTAGGGCTCATGGCTTTCGCCCATTTGTGTTCGACGAGGTCGGTGACCATTGTGTCGATCAGCTTACGTGTTTCACGTTCAGCCATTTCTTGCGTCCGCCACCGACCGCCCAAATAGCCCACACTGGACATAAGGTCGGTGTTGGGCACATGGCCCTCATGCAGCTTTACACGCCCGTCTTTGATAATTTTACCTTGGGTCTTCAGTGCTGTTATGCGCGTCGCAACTTCATTGATGTCACTATATCTCAGATGCAGTGACGCTTTAACGTTTTCAATCTGCTTCCGGTCGCCGACGTCATCAGGCGCGAGTCCGAGCTGCGCGCGAGCGCGTTCTTCCAGTATCTGATCGACAACATAGTGACCGACAAGCTGTCCATTTACGCGCTGATTTGCATAAGAGAGGTTGACAGATTGCGCGACCTCTTCACGGGCGGCGCGAAACTTATCTGCGCGTTCAAGCTCACCACTCCCGAATGGGTCGAGATTATGGACGTTCCACGTTTCGCTTTTTGCATAAAGGCCCTTTCCCGCAGAGAACCGAAGTTGGGCGTCGCCTCCCAGCTTCTTTTTCTCCACCTGCTTATCGATTTTCTCCTTGAGCTTGGAGAAATTCAACTCTGCTGTATCGAAAGCCTTCGTTTTAACGGTGAAGAAGGCCATTTATTTTCTCCCGACGCTAATGAAGCTTTCGTT
>JBCDBL010000115.1:0-13288 GCA_039183635.1 Pseudomonadota bacterium | reverse complement strand
TCAAAAACGTCATAAGCAAAGAAATCTTCTATTCCCGCGCGATTGTGCTCCAAAATGGCTTTCATGCGCTCAAGATCGCCTTCGCCGCCTGAAATTGCGAGCTTGAGCCCGGCGACCCAACCTTCAGACGCAAAGTGGAGTGTTTTCAAGCCGCTATTATCGATGGCGGCGACGCCTGCTTGTTTGAGAAAGTCTTTTAGTTCGGTGCGATTAAAACGCAGATCGTCCATAGTGAACTCCAGGACGCGTGCTTTTGGGGTGTTGCGGCCTATCAATGCGGCCGGACGTTCGCGGCTTGAGATTATGAAATGCAGGTTGCTTGGCGCTGCTTTAATGAATCTGGCGAGCATGGTTGCGACTGGGCTGCTGTCATCAATGTGATGATGATCATCCACAAACAACGCAATGGCTCGTCCATCTGCGCCAGCTGCATTTGTGAGGGCGGCGTGAGTGATCTCTGTGTTGCTTAACCCTCGATCAATTTGGGCTTCGAGATTACTCGGCAGAGCTATGCCGGCATGGGAAAGCGCAGCGGCAAGATAGCCCAGAATTCGTGATGGGTCGGTGTCATATTCATCCAGCGATAGCCAAGCTGTTAAAGCCCCTGATGCGCGAAGTTGGGCCGCCCATTGGACCAGTGTAGTTGTTTTTCCGTATCCGCCTGGTGCGTGTATTACCGAAATTTTCTGGCTCAGAAGCTCTTTGGCTCGCTGTCCAATGGCCCGGTCAAGCAAGACACCGTCGACAGAGGGCATGGCCAGCTTTGTCCTGACCAAAGAAGTGTCAGCGGTCTGCCTGCTTTCGGACGGGGTGTGGTTCACGGGAGGGCCCTCTGTTTCTCTATGTCGATAGCAACCAAATAATTCCAGCTTTTCTACTATCTTTCGATAGGTGATGCCATCTTCGATCCGGCGGATGTTCTTAACGTGAACTCAATAAAGACGACGTCACGTTTATCGAATGGCGTCGCCGCAACTGCAGGGGAAAAAATGTTAAATATAACAAGAGCATCACTATTAGCGACCGTTTCCGCCTTGGTGTTTCAAGTGGGAGGCGCGGCGTGCGCCCAAGACGTTCAAGCAGCCGACCAGGAACAAGATGTTGGGCAGCTCGATGTCATTGTCGTAGAAGGGCGGAGCTTCCGCGATCCGTCTGATTCGACGGCGACAAAGCTGAACATTCCGCTTTCTGAGACTGCAGGCCAGGTTCTTGTCTTGAACGAAGAGCTATATGACTCCTTAGGCAATATCGGCATTGCCGATGCAATCAGTTTTATTCCGGGCGTCACCAATTCTAGCTCGAATCCGAATGGCGGCGGCTTCTTCATCGCGCGTGGATTTGGCGTAAACCGGCGCAATGCTGTTCGCATTAACGGTGCGCCGCTTGGAGAAGATATTCTGTTCGACCAAGTCGCGCTTGGCCGGCTGGAATATGTTAAAGGATCGCAATCGGCCGCCTATGGGCAAATCAGCGCCGGCGGTTTTATCAATGTCTCCTTGAAGGAAAGTCCAAGCGACGCTCCGGCAGGTAACGTTCGCCTTCAAGGCGACAGTTGGGACGGCCTGCGCGGCGAAGTGAGCTATGGCGGCCCGCTGAACGCCTCCGGCACGCTGCGCGGCTTTGCGGCCCTGTCGAAAGAGGAGAGCCCCCTCTACTATGACGGGAACCAAACGGATTTCAGCAGTCAAGCCGCCTACGGCACGCTTGGCTACGACGTCACCGACGCGCTGTCTGTTGATTACTACCTCTATTATAGTGATCGGGAAGTGCCGAATGGCGGCGGCATCGCGCTGGGCGCCGATCTGACCGATCCTGCCAATCCGCTCATCGCGCCGGTCAACGTCGACCGTAACTTCTTCGGCTCTGGCGCTTTCGCCAGCACCGAGAGCGAGCTTCTGTTCAACCAGATTGTTGCGACGTATGACCTTGCGGACGGTCATTCATTAAGGGCGTCCTACTCGAAAGTTGATATCGATGATGACCTTTTTGACTCTGGGCTATTCGGCGGCTTCGCTTTCGGCGGCAACTTTATTGACGTAACGCCCGGCAGCCCGACGGCGGGCTTGGCTTTCGCCATCCCAGGTTTCAATGTTGCGCAGTTCAATCGGGAAGTCGATACGACGTTTGCTGAACTTCGCTATGGCGGCGAATTCGACATCACAGAAAACGCGCGCCTGAACGTCATCGTTTCCGGCGAGGTGTTTCGGTATGACGCCGACTTTACGCAATTTGCGATCGACGCCAGCGCGCTCCCCGCTGCGCCGTTCCCTGGTCCGCCGCCCATCATTGACGTTTTCAGCAATCCTTTCTTTTCCGGTGGAAATCCCTTCCTCTCTGATCCTGCGGCGCTTGGCGGGTTCAGTCAGTCGGAAGACATCGACTCAGTATCGCTGCTTGCAAGCCTCGATCTTTACGACCGGGTGCGGCTGAACGGCGCCGTTCGTCACGATGATCGTGAAGCGTCGAGCTTTGGGACGAATTTCGAAAACTCCACCGAAAGCTATTCAGGGTCGATCGCCGTCGACATTACCGAGGACATCACAGCCTATTATGCTTATTCGGAAGGCTTTGAGTTCACCACTGCTCTGCAGTGCGACGGTTCCACCGCGCCGCCGGAAGAAAATCGCAGTCACGAGGCTGGCGTGAAATGGGAGCCGAATTCGGGCCTGTTGATGAGCGTCGCTTACTTTGACAACCAGGCGGTCAACGGTCTTCAGCAGATTCAGTGCCCCATGGGATCGTCTTTCCCGCAAGGCTCGGTGTTGATTGACAACGAACAATCTGCGGACGGCGTTGAATTCGAAATCGTCGGTCAGCTTACGCCGAATTGGAACATCGCCGGCGGCATTTCCTATATCGACGACAGTTTTGGGCCGACGTTGACGCTCCCGACGCCGGAAACGTCCCTGAACTTCTTCACCGTTTATGACATCACTGACGGGCCGCTGGCCGGCCTCAGTATCGGTGGCGGCGTTCGGGCGGGCTGGAATCTCGATATCTTGCCCGAGTCGCTCTTCAACAACTTTGCTAACGCGCCGCTGGACTTCGCCGCTGAAGGCGTCACCTCAATTAACGGCGTGCCCTTAGCTGATGCGGTTAACGCCGACGGCCAGGTGTTGTTCGCTGACATCATCGACTCCGATTTGTTCGAGTTCTTCGTTGTGGATGCTCTTGTATCTTACGATTTCACCGACAATCTGCAGTTCCAGTTGAATGCTCGTAATCTTTTTAACGAGAAGTACATCACCTATCCGCAGATCAACAACGGAAACAGCTTTGGCGCGCCGCGGCAAATCATCGGCACGATAAGCTTTGATTTCTAGATCTGAGATGGAATATTAACGCATGTGAAAGAGCCTGACCGCGCAACGAACCTATGCATATAGCCATGTGCTGTTCTTGGTTGAACGTTGCTGGTCAGGCTGAAGCGCCCGAAAGGTGGAGGTTCAGGTTGAGCGGATTGTGAGCGTATGATCTGACAACCTCTCTTTTTGTGTGAATATCCTACCGATTTCCCAAAGCAGCTTCTTTGAGAATGGACTTGTCCAACTCCGCATCAACAAGGGGCTGCTTCGGGCGGGCGTTCTCTTCGAGAACCCGTTTAAAGCGAACGGGTTTGAACAGCTTCAAGCCTTACATACTTCTTTTCCCGATGGTTAGTTATTTGCTTAATGATCCCTGGTCTGCTGGATCAAGTTTGTCACAAGTATGCCTGTCTCCACCTGCTTCAGCACCACTACAATATGCTTAATTGAACATATCTTCCGTTTCACGACGACCTCCCTTTCGGATTTTCTCAAAAAAATTAACGATGTGGTTTGGCCGCTCTCACAATGTCACGTCACTCATCAAAGAGACTGTATATCGTGAATCAGCTTACAAATATGTTTTTTGCCAAACCGCTTTCAATCTTTGCCGATCAAGAATTCTGACGCCACCGTAAAACGTGTCGATAAGCCCTTCGTCACGCCAACGGTTTAATATCTTGGTGACGCCACGCGGGGAAAGGCCAGCTAGGCCAGCTAGGTCGGCTTGTCGGAGCTTGATTTCATCACAGTCACCATTTCGGTTTGAAACATCGCATATTCGATACGCAAGTAATTGGTGTGGTGATAATTGTATGATGAGTTCGAATGCGGCGGCTAATCTGCGAACGTGTGCGCACGTTAACTTAATTAATGTCGGATAGAAATCCTGCATTTTTTCGCCGAGACGCGCAATCTCAGATATTTTCAGCCAGGCCATGCGCACATCGGAAGCTGCGCATATATCGTGAATCCCCTTGCCGCCATCAAGGGCGGAAATATCGGCGAACCAAGCTCCAGGGCGAAAATAATCTAAGATGATCTCTTCGCCCTCAGCGGTAACGGTCGTGTATCGTACATCGCCGGAGATAAGGCCGTATAGCCCGTCTGTTTTGTGGCCCCTTCTCAGAATCTTATCACCTGGAGCGTACTCGCGGACACTGCATGCCGACAGAATTGCTTTTGCGGTTGTTGACGAAAAGCTGTTCAGCCATCTTCCTCTTAGAAGGACCTGTTCCTCTAGTAGGGTGATGGGGCCTCACAATAAAAAAATAAATTTAGAACCAGTTCTGAATTTTGCGCCTGTGCATTGCGTATTGTCAATATGTTCACTTTGGATGTTCGGCGCAAATTTACCCGGGCAAAAACGTCGTTTTGCTCAAGGAGATGTAAAAGGTGACGATAATTCACACATCGCGTGGCGGCGCCAAACTTCTTGCGATTATCCCCTTTTTCCTCCTTGTTTTAGGGGGGGCGACCGGCCGCGCGAAGGTGGGGCCCCCAAGCAATATGCCGCAAGAATCGGTTGAAAAGGTTTCTGAATTTGGCCTGTATGAAGGCTACTCAGATGCAAACGCTTATGATGGTTATGAGCGTAGATCAGTCTACGTTACAATGCGGGATGGTGTTCGCATCGCTGTTGACTACTTTTTGCCGACTAAGAATGGCAAGGTTGCCGAAGAGAAATTACCTGTTCTCTTTCATATGACGCCCTACGGCAGAGCTTGGTCTATGAATGGTGAGGTGGTCCGCCATTTGCTCTCGGAAGGTGGGGAGCTTAATACTTATTATTCATTGTTGCGTCGTGGTTATGTTCTTGCTGTTGCTGACACGCGTGGTCAGGGAGCGTCTTTCGGCGGGTCCCAGGGGATGTATTCGGCTGAAGATGCGCGAGACGGCTATGATTTGGTTCAATGGTTTTCGGAACAACCCTGGTCGTCCGGCAAGGTTGGCATGATTGGCGTTTCATATATGGCCGGCACGCAATACCTTATCGCCAGTGAAAATCCATCCGCATTGAAGGCGATTTTTCCTATTCATGCGGTGTTCGATAATTTCGAGCCTTTGGCCCCAAACGGCGTTTTCAATACGCGTATGCGGCCTTATATGGACCGCCTTGATGAAAATGCGGGGCGTTCTGAAAGTGAAGGTCCGAGAGTAACGGCAGTAGACGGTCCAAACGCCGAGGCGCTCTTTGCGGAAGCCCAGGATGAACACCGTCAGTTCGACCGGATGGCCGAACTCCTGCGAAACCTCCCCGACTATATGAGCGCCAGGGATGCATATGAACCGTTCACAAAGCGCACAGAGACGGGCACGCAGATAAGTTATCATCGCCTGGACGGCGTTAATGAATGGGGAGGCCCGATCTATCATTGGGGGGCCTGGAATGACTACGCTCCGCTCGCAATGTTGCGATGGTTTATAAATTATCATGGGCCGGATAAACTTGTGATGAGCCCCGCGACACACTCCCGGGACGAGCCCGGTGATCCGCGCGGTATAGAGGATTTTCGTATTCGCGCTGCTGAGGCTGCTCGTTGGTTTGATTACTGGCTCAAGGGCATAGATAATGGCGTAATGGATGACCCAAGCGTACGCTATGCGCTTCAGATAGATGGTCATTACTCTGATCGGGATGCGGAAAGCAAATATACGATTGGTTCTTGGAAATGGCGAACGGCAGAAAATTGGCCTCCCAAAGGCGTTTCTGAAATTAGCCTTTCATTCGCGGACGGCCAATCCAATACGGTGAATTCCGTGAATGACGGGTTTCTTGTATCGGGCGTTCCAGTTGCAATCGGCAGTGACGATTATAAAGTCGACCCAACTGTCACAACGGGTTTGGCGACAAGGTTGGCCGACTCTTATGGAATTGTACCATATCTTCAATATCCTGATATGAGGGAAAACGATCGCAAGTCTCTTACCTATACGACGGAGCCTCTTGAAAAGGATATCGACGTCGTAGGGGCGCCGGTGGTCTTGGTCTATGCCAAATCCACGGCGCCGGATGGGGCGATATTCGCGCGTCTTGAAGAAGTTGATGAAGACGGTTACTCGACGCTTGTGAGCTTCGGCGCTTTGAAGGCGTCGCACCGAACGCTTGGCGATGCTCCTTATGACACATTTGGAGATCCATGGCCGACGTCAATGACGGCTGATATTGAAGCTGCTGCTCCGTTCAATAGTGAGATAGCGAGGCTTGAATTCGCATTACAGCCGACAGCGACACGGTTTCGTGCGGGGAAGAGAATACGCATCGCCTTATCGGGTGTGGATGCAGACAATTATGAGCTTATCGAGCCGGACGCAACAGTAACTGTTATGTTTGGTGATCAGTACACGTCAATGCTACGATTACCGGTTTTGAAAATAGCGTCTGATAACAAAAACTAAGTCATCGACCTTTTCTACGCAGCGCCCCCAGCCAGCTAGAAAGTAAATAAGTATACACCTCTTACCGATGGTCTGTGGAAGGACTCTGCCAGTATTACGATGCTGAATGAATTGATAAAATATTGTATAAGGATAAAAAATGACAACTGCCTATATTTATGATTCATTGCGAACCCCGCGAGGCAAGGGAAAGAAGGATGGATCCCTTTACGAAATCACTCCTGTTTCACTTGCCGCTCAGGTTCTGGAAAGTGTGCGTGACCGTAATGGCCTTGCGGCGGATACGGTTGATGATGTTGTATTTGGGTGCTGCTCTACTGTTGGTGAGCAGGCTGCGGTCATAACGCGCATGGCGATCTTAAGCGCGGGTTATGGCGATGTGACATCCGGATTGCAGCTCAATCGATTTTGCGGGTCCGGCTTGGAAGCGGTGAATGTAGCGGCGTCAAAGGTAATAACGGGCGAGGCGGATGTTACTATTGGTGGCGGCGTCGAGTCGATGTCACGTGTTCCGATGGGATCGGACGGCGGCGGCGGCTCCGTGGATCCTGCGGTGGCGATGGATATGTATTTTGTGCCGCAAGGGATTTCCGCAGACCTGCTCGCAACAAAATATGGCTATACCCGCAACGATGTCGATGCTTATGCAACGGAAAGTCAGAAGCGCGCTGCAACGGCCTGGGCGGACGGTCGATTTGACAAAAGCGTCGTGCCGGTACGAGATGTTATGGGTGAAGTTGTACTGTCTAAAGATGAGATGGTCCGTGCAGATACAAGCGTAACGGCGCTTTCGGAATTGAAGCCGTCCTTTACTCAAATGGGTCGGCAGGCTGGCTTCGATGGCGTTGCAATTCAAAAGTATCCAGAAATTGAAGCTATTGAACATGTTCATCACGCCGGCAATTCATCGGCCATTGTAGATGGCGCAGCTGCAGTGCTTATTGGAAATAAGGCGTTTGGCGCTCAAATGGGATTGAAGCCTCGAGCTAAAATTCGAGCTATGGCGTCTATCGGCTCTGAACCAACAATGATGTTGACGGGGCCGGAGTTTGTCACCAATCGTGTGCTCGAACGCTGTGGAATGACCAAGGACGATATCGATCTATGGGAATTAAATGAAGCATTCTCTTCAGTTGTTTTAAGGTTTATTGAGGCGATCGATATCGACCATGCATCCATCAATGTGAACGGCGGCGCGATCGCGATGGGTCACCCGCTTGGCGCAACCGGGGCTATGATTGTCGGCACAGCGATTGATGAACTTGAACGCTCCGGCAAAGGAACCGCGCTTGTGACAATATGTGTTGGCGCAGGCATGGGCGTTGCGACAGTTATTGAGAGAATTTAAGATAAGTGGATTTCGTTTATGTGCTACAAAAATATAAAAGTTGAGATTGACGACGACGGAATTGCACTTGTCGTTATGGATATTCCAGGTAAGTCGATGAACGTTCTCGACGCTGATCTGCTATCCGATCTGCGTTTGTTTGCTGATAAATTTGCAACTGATGACAACATACGCGGTGCGGTGATTGCATCGGGTAAGCCTTCCGGTTTTCTGGCTGGAGCGGACTTGAAAGGTTTTTCTTCTTTGAAGGATGCATCAAGGAAGGAAATTTTCACGTCGGTTATGGAGATCAACCAACTCTACCGAGCATTCGAAACTTCGGGTTACACCTCGAAAGAATTAGTTAATTCAGAGAAGTTTGCAAAACCTATCGCAACAGCGATAACGGGGCACGCGCTGGGCGGTGGATTAGAGCTGGCGTTGGCGACGCATTATCGCGTTTGTAGCGATAATCAACAAATAAAACTGGGGCTTCCTGAAGTCCAAATCGGCTTGATTCCCGGCGGCGGAGGCACGCAGCGCTTGCCTAGAATTACGGGTCTGCAGACGGCTGCAATGATGATGACTGAAGGGCGGCCGATAAGCCCTGATAAAGCAAAGGAGTATGGGTTTATCGATCATGTGGCGCCGGAGGGGGCGGTTATCGACGCGGCGAAGGAATGGGTCCGGAACACTCCGCATGCGACGCAGCCGTGGGATCGAAAAGGCTTTCGTTATCCGGGCGGCGGCGGTGCAATGGACCCAAGGGCAATTCAGTTTTTCATGCCTGCCATTGCGTTGACAAGACATCATACGAAGGGCAATTATCCAGCTGCGCAAGCAATAATGTCGTGCCTTTACGAAGGTTCAATTCTTGATTTTGACACGGCCTTAAAAATCGAAGCAAAATACTTCACAAAAATTTTTACAAATATTGTGTCCAAAAATATGATTCGGACATTATTTACTAGTCGAGAAGCCGCGCAAAAAGATCGTGTGCGGCCAGTAGGCGTTCAGTCGAAGGTTGTAAGCAGGGTCGGGGTCTTGGGCGCGGGGATGATGGGCGCCGGTATTGCCTATGTGACGGCAAAGGCGGGAGTAGACGTTGTTCTCCTGGATCGTGATATCGCCACAGCAGTTCGCGGAAAAACATACTCGGAAAAAATCGTCGAAAAGGCTGTTGGGCGAGGAATATTACGTCAAAGCAAGGCAGACGCCTTGTTGGAACGCATCACGCCAACGACGGAATATAGCGACTTATCAGATGTCGATTTGATCATTGAAGCAGTGTTCGAAAATACGCAAATCAAAGCCGATGTAACAAGGCGCGCTGAAGACGTAACCGCCGATAACGTTGTTTTTGCATCCAATACTTCGACTTTGCCAATCTCTGAGCTCGCAAAAGCTTCAGTAAGGCCTGAAAAGTTCATTGGCATTCATTTTTTCTCGCCTGTCGATAAGATGCCTCTGATTGAGATCATCTGTGGCGAGAAGACAGATGATAAAACAAAAACGATGGCGCTCGATTATGCAGCGATGATCGGCAAAATACCAATAATTGCTAAGGACGTACGCGGTTTTTATACCAATAGATGCGTGCCATCTTACCTTAATGAAGCTATGTTGATGGTGAAAGAGGGGGTCAGTCCCACACTTTTGGAGAACGCAGCCCTCGGAATTGGAATGCCGGTTGCGCCATTGGCTCTTCTGGACGAGATGTCGTTGTCTTTGATTGATCAAGTCAACGAGACCACAAAATCCGATCTTGGCGACGATTACGAACCGTCGGAGGCTGAAGATGTCGTCGCATGTATGGTGCGATTGGGGCGTCTGGGACGAAAATCAAAAGCCGGCTTTTACGATTATCTGGAAGAAGGTCGAAAACGTCTTTGGTCGGAAATTAACAAGTATTTCCCATTGGCGGAAAAGCAACCATCACTTGCAGATGTTGAAGGGCGGTTATTGTACGCTCAACTCGTGCCTGCAGCCGTATGTCTTGATGAGGGGGTGGTTCTTGATCCGCAGTCTGCTGATCTTGGCGCCGTATTTGGCTGGGGGTTCCCATCTTGGATGGGTGGTCCGATGAGCTATGTCGATATGATAGGCGTCGAGGCGTTTGTCAAAAAGGCAGATGAATTTGCTGATGCCTATGGGCCTCGTTTCGCGCCGCCCATTTCTTTTCGTGAACGTGCGGCGAGCAGCACTCCCGTCTATACGTGCTCTTAGAAGGAAGCTGTCGTGATTTTTAAGAACCGACCAAAAAACATATCAATGCATCCTGAATTATGCGATTAAGTGCAAGGCGGTTAATCATATTTATTTTGCCTGGTTTTGTTATAGGTGGTGCCGGATTATAGATAGCGAGTTTTTCTAAAGCTCTATACAGAGTATGTGGCATTGGCTTGGTGGAGACAGGTACTGTGTTTATGCTTGTTTTCTCGCCAGATGTTCACGCTGGAAGTGCAACGCGAATTTCTGTAAACGTTGGAATGCTGCGCAAGCGTTTAACCAAAATGCATTGACGATTAACGGTGTGCGAAAGAAGTTTCAGAAATTGAAAAGATAGAGAAGAGCAATAATCGTCAGATTAATTAGCTTGATAACGAGGTTAACTGTTTTCATCAAAAGAGGTTATAGGTTGTTATGCATAACAATCCAGTTTCTTCATCATCGGTCATCAATTCACCAGATGATGTTAAACGTATTGAGCAGGTTCCCATCGAAGCCAGGCTAGCTGGCTATCAGACTACGCTAGATGTTTTTAAGCGAGCTGCGGAACTCTACGGTGACGACCCGGCGATAACCTTCCTTATAGATGGTTACTATACAGATGAAATAGAAATAGTCAGTTATAAACAATTTCTATCAAAAATTATTCGCGCCGCAAACTGCTTTCACAATCTTGGCGTTGGCCGAGATGATGTTGTTGCATATCTGTTGCCAAATCTGCCCCATACTCATTACACACTTTGGGGAGCTCAAGCTGTTGGTATCGCAAACCCAATAAATCACTATTTGGAGCCTGAGCACATTGCTGGCATTCTCGAACGAGTGGATGCTAGGGTGCTTGTCGTAGCGGGACCGTCGATAAGCCCGGAGATTTGGGAGAAAGTAAACAAAATTCGAGATATCACCAGTCAAGTTGAAACGATACTGGTCGTTGGCGAAGAAGAGGATATGGAAGAGGGCGTATTAGCCTTCAATAGGCTGCTTTCATCTCAATCAGCAGACTTAAATCCTGATATTTCAGAAGCATCCAGAGAGGATAGAGCATTATTCCTTCATACTGGTGGGACAACTGGTATTCCCAAAATTACACCTCATACGCATTTTAACGCCCTGGCTGCCGCATGTAGCGTATCTCTAGCTACAAACACAGAAAATACTGGCGAACGTTTCGTATCTTTATCGGGAATGCCTTATTTTCATGTGATGGCGATATACGGGGCGGGGCTTTTGCCTTTCATCAAGGGCGGCTCGGTTGTGATTGCTGGGCCGGAGGGGTTTCGTAATCGGGATGCCGTGTCATCATTCTGGAAAACTGTAGAACGTTACCAGGTTACGATGGCGCCAATTGTTCCCACTGTTGCGCAAACCTTAGCAAGCTCAGATTTGGATGGTGCGGACGTTAGCTCCCTGCAATATTTGATGTCCGGCGGAGCCCCTTTGCCAAGGTCAGTGATAGACAAGGTCGAAAAAATAAGCGGAACATCGCTGCTGGAGGGCTACGGCGCGAGCGAGGCCTTCGTTATCGCTGTAAACCCGATCCAAGGAAAACGGATGGCTGGCTCGGTAGGTATCCGGGTGCCTTATGTTGACCTGAAAATTGTGAAGCTTGACGAAAATGGCGCTTACCTTCGTGATTGTGACATCGACGAAGTCGGGGTTGTTTTAGTTAAGGGGCCGCTTGTTTTTGAGGGATATGTTCCTGAAACGGCTAATAAGAACCTTTGGCCTATGGATGGTTGGTTTAATATTGGCGACCTCGCGAAAATTGATTGCGAAGGCTACGTCTGGATTTCGGGGAGAGCCAAAGACTTGATTATTCGGGGGGGGCACAACATAGACCCGATAATCATCGAAGAGGGATTGCAATCTCATTCGGATGTTCAAGTTGCAGCTGCAGTAGGAAGGCCTGATCCGTATGCTGGTGAAGTACCGGTTTGTTTTGTTCAACTGGCGCCTGGTTCTCAGTCGACAGCGGAAAGCCTTCTTGAGTATGCATCCACGCGTGTACGGGAACGTGCCGCAGTTCCAAAAGAGATTTTTTTGGTTGATCAAATACCGCTTACAGGGGTCGGCAAAGTGTTTAAGCCGGCGCTTCGCCGAAAAGCAATTAACCAATACTTTCAAGGCTTATTAGATCAGGCGTTACCAGCAATCGAGGTATCGATCTCATTTGATGAGGAGCAAACCTCTACTAACAAGCTCGTTATAACGCTTAAACATGAGGGATTGCCTGGTGATGAAAGCCTTTATGACAGAGTTAACGAGGTTTTTGAGCAGTATTCCTACGAATTCTCTGTTGATAAAGTAATTCAATCTAAAGTGCAGTAGCGCTACCCTATCTGATATTATCACCTGTCCAGCGAGGTGAACAGGCGGCAGGTCGGTATCTTGAGAGAAGCTGCATTACGCCTTTTGTTGGGGGGGCGGTCCAACCAGGGCCTGTCGTGTGATATGTCATACTGATACAGATCAGCGTCGAAGAAGTTGGTGTGGGGGCGCTTCTGGAGCCAACCCGACCAAGTACAATTTGGCGAACCGCGTGGATGAAGTAACGGAACGGGCTATATTTGTTCATCTCGCTATCAGGTGTTCCCTCGCGTCTGCTTCTCCATGCTTGGCCGCGACCGGTACATAGACAATATTTTGATCGAAAGGTTGTGGCGCTCAATCAAATATGAAGCCCTGTGTATTTAGGATATTACAGATGGCTTCGTATGTCAGTACGTGTGCAAATGATTTGTGTGCTCATACGACCTTACCGGCGGAGGCCTCACGTTGCCCTTGGTAGTCAGACCTAAGATAAGGCATGCGTAGGGAAAACCGAACTCAGTAAAGTGGACTGACTAACAAAACCTTAGATGCATTAGTTGGATCAAAAAAATGTCCAAATAAGTTGGACCAGCTCATAGCAAGCCCACCAAGTTTATAAAGACATTTATTAATTATAACGTGTTCTAAATTTTTTATTATTAATAATATTGGCTTCCTTTGCGTGAGCTTGGGTTTGGGATGACAGTGTAATATATTG
>JBCDBL010000114.1:0-13695 GCA_039183635.1 Pseudomonadota bacterium | reverse complement strand
GCGGTTTCGTTCAAATGGGACGGCAGCGCCGCTTTCGCCGCCTCCAGAACCTTGTGCAACCCCCCCTCGCTCGCCATCAACGCGCCGCACCGTTCGGAGACCGACACCAACTCTTCCTCGTCAAAGCCGTCGAACATGGACAAGGTGCGCACCACGCGGCCAATCATGCGAAGCTCTTTCGGGCTCATCCGGCCGTCAGAGGCGGATGCGAGGACCATAATGTAGATAATGGCTTCTTCGGGCGTGAGACGGACGACGGCTTCAGCCATGGATAGAGACGCTTTCTGTTCAAAGTTATGGTGCGCCGACCCTATGCGTCGCCGCCGGCGAACTCAAGCGCGGCGCAATGTTGCAGCTTGGGGCGGGTTGACGCTGGAGCAGAATTCTGAGGGCGTTTACGGATCAAATTTCAAACTCGGGCCAAGAACCGTTAAATAACAGAATTGCATTGTCATGAATAAGATGGCAAAAGATCTTTCGGTAAAGATGGGGGTGCCAATTCATGCGTTACATATCAAAGATATTTCTCTTTATTGGTTTGGCGAGTATTGTAGGTTGTGAAACTTATACTCCGATACCATTTGATCGCCAAGCCGCGGGCGTAGAAAATATCTCAATGCCCGGAGATATTTTGCCTGATACCGCTGTAGTAGGCCAAGCTGCATCAGTTGGTTCAAGTTTTGGCCTGATTGGCGCACTGGTTGACGCCGGCATACAATCCAACCGCCAGGGGCGCGTGAAAGAACTTTTTGAAACTCACCGTTACAATCCGGAAGCAAGTTTTACAGATAAAATAACCAGCGCCGTCGAAGAACGCGGATTTACGTTAAGTGTTTTAAACACGGAACGTCAAAAACGCGATTTCCTGGAGACATACCCGGCATCGCCCGCCCCCGTTGACGCCTATCTCGACATCGTCGCCCTTAATTACGGTTTCGCATCCGCAGGCGTCGGCGTTACCTGGCGTCCCTATATAACGACTAAGGTTAAATTGGTCAGCGCTCAGGATCAGTCGGTGCTCATGGATAATCAGATTATCTACAATCCTATTGGCGCTACAGCGAAAGGAATTATTACTATTTCTGCAGACCCTCAGTATGGATTTAGGGATGTTAATGCGATGGAAGCTGACCCTGAACGCGCGATGAAAGGTCTAGATGACGCTTTTGAAAAAGTGGCGGAAACGGTAGCTACTTTGCTGCAATAGTTGGTAAGCACTATGTCATTCTTATCAAAAACCTTATTATCCTTGATATTGCTTATTGCTTTGTCAAGCTGCATGACAACCCCACCAAAGCCACCACTCACAATTGTTCTAAATAAAAATTGCACCGTAACTCCAATTCTTGAGCCGGCAACACCAATAATAACTGATACGACCAAAAAGAGCTTTTCAATTACGACGGAAATTACCACAATCGCTCTTTGCCTAGAAGAGACGCCTGGCGCCAAAAGCCTATACCACGTCTACAGATTGCCACGTGGTTTCGAAGCCATGGATATAACGATTGGCGCGCTTCGAGAGGAAGCACGTATACTCGCCCCCATAGTTAAAGTTTATGATCCTAAAGGGTCTGTGACACGCGCGTTTGATAATGATGATTTTTTATTCCGTGGGGCGCATTATTCCGTACAATTTCGAAATCGTCCAGGCGACGCCTTTATTCTTATAGCGTCTAATCCGAGTATAGTTGGTGAAGTTTCATCAAACATTAGCAATACCGTCACATCTACATCCTATTCGACAGGTACTGGCGCTTTCTTCACGATGTATAGCGGCCAAGAGACACAGCAACAGGCGAAATTTTCACATACCGGCTCTATCCTTTTGGAAGCGCGACGCCTTTCTAAACAATAAAAATCGCCGTCCAACCTGATGTACGCCTTTGCCAAGATGGCGGCCTTTTGTGCTGGAACACTGCCTTCACAGCGCAAAGCCACTCTTTTCATTTTCAACCATACCATTGTTGGTTATAGATGCTCACTTTTAGCGACCAACAATGAAGGGTTACGAACCCATGACCGCCTTTACCGCAGCTGACGCCGCCGACACGAAATCCTGGCCGTTTCAGGAGGCCCGGGCGTTGATAAAACGGCTGGGCGAGAAGGGCGGCGACGCGCCGGTCATTTTCGAAACGGGCTACGGCCCGTCGGGCCTGCCGCATATCGGCACGTTCGGCGAAGTGGCGCGCACGACCATGGTGCGCCGGGCGTTCGAGCTTTTGACCGGCCGTAAAACGCGGCTCCTCTGTTTTTCAGACGATATGGACGGCCTTCGAAAAGTGCCGGACAACGTACCGAACCAGGCCCTCCTCGCCGAACACCTGCAAAAGCCCCTGACCGTCGTGCCGGACCCGTTCGGCACGCACGAAAGCTTCGCCCACCATAACAACGCCCGCCTGCGCGCCTTTCTCGATCAATTTTCCTTCGAGTACGAATTTTTATCGGCGACGGAGTGTTATACCTCCGGTCAGTTCGACGCGATGCTGGTGCGGATGCTGGAAAAATACGACGACGTGATGGACATCATCCTGCCGACCCTGGGCGAGGAGCGGCGCAAGAGCTATTCCCCCTTCCTGCCGATTTCGCCCACCACCGGCCGCGTCCTCTATGTGCCGATGCTGGAGCGGGACGCCAAGGCCGGAACCGTGGTGTTCGAAGATGAAAACGGGGAGAAGATGAAAACCTCCGTGGCCGGCGGCGCGGTGAAACTCCAGTGGAAAGCCGACTGGGCGGGCCGCTGGTTCGCCCTTGGCGTCGATTACGAAATGGCCGGAGAGGATTTGACGGAATCGGTAAAACTGTCCGGTAAAATCGTCCGGGCCCTCGGCGGCAAGCCGCCGGCGGGGTTCAATTACCAGCTGTTTCTCGACGAGAAGGGTGAGAAGATCTCAAAGTCGAAGGGCAACGGCCTCACTATTGAAGAATGGCTGCGCTACGCCAGTCCCGACAGCCTGTCGCTTTATATGTTCCAGGCGCCGAAAAAGGCGAAAAAGCTGTATTTCGATATTATTCCAAAGACGGCGGATGAGTACTGGACCTTTGTCGACAAGGCTAAAACGGCCGAAGGCCCAAAGGTTCTGGACAATCCCGCATGGCACATCCATGACAGCGCCCTGCCGCAGACGACGCCGCCGGTGAGTTTTTCCTTGCTGCTGAACCTTGTGAGCGCAGCGGCCAGCGACGACGCGGACGTCATTCGCGGGTTTATCGCCAAATACCGTCCGGATGCGTCAGAGGCGGAGCTTCGGGAGACCGACAGGCTGATCGGCTACGCGATGAATTACTTTGAGGATTTCATCAAGCCGAAAAAGGTCTACCGCGTCCCCGACAACAGGGAGCGGGCGGCGTTGGAGCATCTGGCGGCCGCACTCGACGCTCTGCCCGCCGACGCCGACGAGGACGCTTTCCAGACCGCCGTGTTCGACGCCGGCAAGGCGCAGTCTTACGAAAACATCCGCGACTGGTTCAAGGGGCTTTATGAAGTCGTGTTCGGACAATCCGACGGGCCGCGCATGGGTCCGTTTGTGAAGATTTATGGCAACCACGCGACCGCGACAATGATACGCGAGGCTTTACAGCGACAATAATATCGAGGCGGGAAAATATGAGCACATCTGATTCAGATGGCGATATATGGGCGCTGACAGCGACCCATTGGGGCGCCTACGAGGTGAATCGAGACAACCTGTCCGTGCGCCCTGTCAGCATCGATCCTGACCCGTCCCCCATCGGGCTTGGCCTTGGCGAGGCGATCGATCACCCGTTACGCATCCGTATGCCGATGATACGGGAGGGATATCTAAAAGGACAAGGCCGCCGCGGTGACGGCGCCTTTGTCGCAACACCCTGGGACGAGGCCCTGGATATTGCGGCGAACGCCCTAAAATCCGTACGCGACGCCTATGGCAATGAGGCGATTTACGGCGGATCTTACGGATGGGGCAGCGCCGGCCGCTTTCATCATCCACAAAGCCAGATCCACCGTTTCCTGAATTGTATCGGCGGGTACGTTTTTTCCAAAAACTCCTACAGCACGGCGGCGATGGAAGTGATCGTTCCGCACGTCTTATGCCGGGTCGATCAGCTGTTCCTGTCAATGCCGACATGGGCGGAGATCGCCGAACATGGCGAACTTGTGCTGGCGTTCGGCGGCATGGCGCTGAAAAACGCGCAAGTGAACCCAGGGGGCGTAGGCCGCCACACCGGCGCGGCCGAGCAAATCGCTTGTAAAGAGGCCGGCATACGGTTCGTCAATGTCAGTCCATTGAAAGATGACGCGCAGGACGCGTTGGACGCCGAGTGGGTCGCCGCCCGGCCAAACAGCGACGTCGCCCTCATGCTCGCCCTCGCCCATACATTGCTGGACGAAAACCTGCACGATCAAAAATTTCTCGACGCCTGTTGTACCGGATTTGATCGCTTTGCAGACTATCTTAGGGGGACGGGCGACGGACAGCCGAAATCAGCGGATTGGGCGGCGCCGTTATGCCGCGTGCCGGCGGACAAAATCCGCAATCTTGCGAGGGAAATTGCAAGCCGCCGCACGCTGATCACCGTGAGCTGGTCGGTGCAACGCGCCCAATACGGCGAACAGCCCTATTGGGCGGCGATTGCGCTCTCGGCCATGAGCGGGTCTTTCGGCAAAGACGGCGGCGGGTTCGGCGCAGGCTACGGCGCGGTTCACTCTGTCGGCGCAAACGCCCGCATGATCCCGATCGCGCCCTTCCCCCAGGGCGAAAACCCTATTGAGGCGTTTATCCCCGTTGCTCGAATCAGCGACATGCTGCTTAATCCGGGGGCGCAATTTTCCTACAATGGAAAAGACTATACGTATCCGGACATCAAGCTTGCCTACTGGTGCGGCGGCAATCCTTTTCATCACCACCAGGACCTTGGACGTCTCGTCAAAGCCTGGCGACAGCCAGACACCGTCATCGCGCATGAGCCGTGGTGGAACAGTCTCGCCCGTCACGCCGATATCGTGTTTCCATGCACGACGCCCCTTGAGCGCAACGACATTGCAGCAGGCATGAAAGACATGTCCTTGTTTGCAATGAAGCAGGCGCGCGCGCCATTTGAAGAGGCGCGGAACGATTACGACATCTTCGCCGACCTCGCCGCGCGCCTCGGCTGCGCGGACGCCTTCACAGAGGGCAAAACGGACATGGAGTGGATCAAGGACATATATGCGAAAAGCTGCGCCATGTCCGAACAGGCCGGCGTGAAGCTTCCTGCATTCGAAACGCTGTGGTCAGAGGGCGCATTCACCTTTCCTCCGCCTGAGGGAAGCTACAGCCTGTTCAAAGCGTTTCGGCAGGACCCGGCGGCGACGCCGTTGCCCACCCCGAGCGGGCGTATTGAACTGTGGTCGGATGAGATTGCAAGCTTTGGCTACGCCGACTGTCCGGGTCATCCGGCATGGCGGGCGCCGGACGAATGGCTGGGCGCGCCGCGCGCCGAAACTTACCCGTTTCATCTGATCTCCAACCAGCCGAAAACAAGATTGCACAGCCAGTATGATCATGTCGGCGCCAGCGCCGCCTCAAAGATAAAAGGCCGCGAGCCGGCCATCATCAATCGCTCGGACGCCGCCGCCCGCAACATTGCAGACGGCGATCTCATCCGACTTTACAATGATCGCGGCGCATGCCTCGCCGCCGCGCAAGTAAGCGATGACGTCATGCCGGGCGTTGTCGTGCTTGCGACGGGGGCATGGTACGATCCGGAAAAGCCCTCTGCAGAACGGCCATTTTGCCTGCATGGCAACCCAAACGTATTGACGCGGGATATCGGCACATCCTCTCTCGCGCAAGGGCCAACCGCCCACACATGCCTTATCAACATTGAGCGTTGGGCGGACGACGCGCCGGCGTTGCGCCTCACGCAACCGCCAACCATAAAGTCAGCCTAGAGCCTTTCCAGGCCAAATGTGTACGGTTGGCCGTCCGGAAATGCGAAAAAACAAAGACTTAAAGCGTCTGCCTGATTCCCATTGAAGAAGAGACGCTTTAGAACCGTTTACGGCTGATATGATTCAGCCGAATGGCCGGCCGGCGACCCACTTCGCCTGCGATCTGCTCCAGCCAGATCTCACAACGGTTTTGCGAACGTCACAGCCGCCAGAATACAGTTTAAAAGTCTATGAAAGCGCGACGCGCCGGACACCCGCATTCTGGCTTTGGCGTAACTAACGACCTCATACTCTATACCATCCGTATCGTGAAAATAGAATCTGCGGCCGGGTGCATAGTCGGCGTGGTTTTCGGTCTTATAACCGGCATCAAGAATGCGCCGTTCCGTTGCGTCAATATCGTCGACGACGACAGCGATATGGTTGAGACCGCCGACCGTTACATAGCTCCCATCGCCCAGACGGCCGGTCGCCCCCACGGCGTAGAGCGCAATATACGAAAAGTCCTCCCCTACATGCACTGTATACCCATTGTTTTTTGCAGGCCCCTCCCACCTCACCTTCCAGTCGAACAGGGTGCATAAAATTTCAGCCGTTTTCTTAGGGTCCTCAACCGTCACATTGGCGTGCTCCAACCTCGCTGCGGTCATATCAATCTCCTTTTTTCATGGGCGCACGGCCCATTGACCATCTATTTTTGCGAGCCTAAAACCTCAACTTAACTTTAGGTCAAGAGATGAAATCGGATGAATGCCATGACGCGCAACGCCATTTCCAGTTACCGCGCAATGCTTCCCATCGGCCGCCTCGCCGAGCGCACGGGGCTCAGCGTTTCGGCTATTCGCTTTTATGAAAAACAAGGCCTCATCAGCGCCATGCGCAACAGCGGCGGTCAGCGGCGATTTTTAAAATCAGATATTCGCCGCCTGTCGTTTATCATGATCGCGCAGCAACTCGGGTTCTCGCTGGAAGACATCCGGCAGCATTTGGCCACACTGCCGAACGCACGCACGCCAACGGCAAAAGACTGGGAAAAGATCAGCCGCACTTTTAAAGAAGCGCTGGATTATAAACTCGCCATGCTCTCCAAACTGCGCGACAATCTTTCAGGGTGCATCGGATGCGGATGTTTATCGCTAAAAAAATGCAAACTCTATAACCCTGAGGATCAGGCGCAGCGCCATGGCGCGGGCCCAAGATATCTGATGGGCGATCGGCCCGCCGGCCGTCTTGATGGAGGCCGAAGCCAATGAACCATTGGACTGTCATCACGGACGCAACCTCGGCCGTTCAATTCATTATGGCGTTCGCCATGCCTCTGATGGGACTGTCCCATATCCTGCAGCCAAAGATGTGGCGGGATTACTTTCAACGGTTGCACGCCAAAGGCGCAGCCGGCGTCGTCACCCGCACATTCTCCCTGGAACTTTGGCCGGCCCTCATTATCGTCGCATTTCACCAGGTCTGGACCTGGCCCGGTTTTCTGCTGACAGTTTATGGCTGGCTGCTTTTGACGAAATGCGTCATCTCGTTATTGTCGCCGCGCATGGGCGTAAAATCCCTCGCCATGGCTGAAAAGCACGATGATCGCGGCTTTGTCATAGCAGGCATCATGCTCATCGCCATCGGCGCGAGCGCGGCGTATACGCTGTTAAATAGCTAAGGGCGAAGACAGCCTCAGGACGTCTTGCGTCTGATCTCCCGAATATACTTTATCGCAGACCGGTAATGACTCGGACCGGACGCTTCGGCCCAACGCCCGAGCGTCCAATTGTTCGTCCAGTCATACTTTTTAGGACCGTAAAGCTCTTCCTCGTCAAGAGATTCTATGAGCTTTACGAATTTGGCGCGGGCGGCGGCGAGACGCTTCACGGCGTCAGGCCAGGCAACGTCCTTGTACGTTTCGCGTATTCTGGCGTTGTAGGCCTTTAACTGGTTCCATTTATACCCCGGCGCGGGGGTGTGAACCTCTTTGCCGGCGGCGCCGTCGCGCCGCCATTTCAAAAACAGACCCAGCCAATGGGCGCGATGGAGGACAGTATCTTTAATCGTCACGCCGTCGTCCGGGTGCGGCGTCAAAGCCGTTTTTTCATCGATGTCGGACAAAAGCGCCTTTAATTTAGCAAAATCCTTCTCATCGAGAGCGAGCAAATCCGCTTTCGTTTGAACAGCCATCGGAAACTTCAGCCTTTATGCAATACCAACCGTTGCGTACGAACGACGTCTCGCAGCGACGAACAGGCGCATCCGCGCTGGTCCGCCGCCGCGAAGCTTTAGGCTTACTTATTCGGCTGTGGCGTCACCCGGAGATAGGGCTTGATCTCCGTGTATCCTTTCGGGAACAGCTTGGCGATCTCCTCCTTGTCCTGCAACGCCGGAACGATAATGACATCCTCGCCGTCTTTCCAGTTTACAGGCGTCGCGACCTTATAGCCGTCCGTCAGCTGAAGGCTGTCTATGGTGCGTAGGATTTCATCGAAATTCCGGCCCGTCGACGGCGGATAGGTGATCGTCAAACGCAGTTTCTTGTTCGGATCGATCACGTAGACGGACCGCACCGTAATGTTCGCCGCGGCATCGGGATGGATCATGCCGTACAGGTTGGAAACCTTATGGTCGCCGTCGGCGAGGATCGGATACCAAATGTCGGCGTTCTGCGTTTCTTCGATATCGCCGACCCATTTGCCATGGTCGTCGATGCTGTCGACGCTGAGCGCGATCACCTTGACGTTGCGCTTTTCCCATTCGGCTTTGAGTTTGGCGACCTCGCCAAGCTCCGTCGTGCAAACGGGGGTGAAATCCGCCGGATGACTGAACAACACGGCCCAGCTGTCGCCGATCCAGTTGTGAAACTTGATCGGACCCTGGGTGGAGTTTTGTTCAAAGTCGGGGACGGTTTGGCCGAGCAGTAAGCTCATCTCAGTGTTCTCCTTAATACGAATACCAAAACTGACAGCGCTGACACGTAACTTATGTTTCGCGCTTTTCAAGGACGGTGCGCACACGTTTATCGCGATCTTTTCCACCCTCCATCACCCTAAGGGCGTGTCGCCTTCGATCCCTAGCTGACCCCTGTCATCTTAAAAACGCAAGCATTTTAAAGGCGGATTTAACGATGACCTCCGTCGACAAATGCGCGCCCTGGGGGGAGCGATCGGCGTCGTGGCTGAAACATTAAATTTTCGACAGCATGGCAATCCGGAGCGCGTATTGCCGGGGCGTCGGGCAAACGTCATTGGCGCAAGGTCGCCTGCGTCTGCGCCAAACGGTTCGGATGGTTTTGCAAATATTGAAGCGATGATCGCCGACGGCGCACTGTCCGAAGAGGACGGTCGGCGTCGCATCGCAGAACAATGCGGCGCGCCTTTTGTCGATATTACAGCGTATCCTCCGGATCGCGATCTTCTTCATCGCAAAAACATTTCAGACTACATGCGCCATCGCCTCATGCCTTGGCGGCGGGACGGCGATCGGACGGTTTACGCAACATGCGACCCGGTCAAAGGCGCGGCCTACTTGGCGGACCAACACCCCGGCGTCATTGATATAACGCCGCCCGCCTTTGTCGTGACAACGCGCAATGACATAAGAGCAGCCGTCAGCGCGGCGTTCGGCGATTACATTTTAACCGAAGCCACGGAAGCCCTCGCGCGCGACAAACCCTCATTTTCCGCGAAACGGAGACTGGCCGGCCATCAAAAAGCCTACGCCATCATCGCCGCTGTCGCCCTATGTTTATCCGTTTTGCTGAGCCCATTGTCTGCGGGCCTGGCGATGAATATTTTGCTGCTGTGCCTCTTCGCGCCCTTTGTCGGGTTTCGTTTGTTCGCGCTATGGCGGGCCTATGCGCCGCCCATCGCGCTTTCGGCGAAGCGGCGCCTTAACGATGAAGAGCTACCCGTCTACACCATTATCGCTCCCCTCTATAAAGAGGGGCCCGTGGTGCGGCAGTTGCTCGACCATTTTCGAACCCTCAACTATCCGCCGGAGAAGATCGACATTAAGCTGGCCGTGGAGGCCGACGACGCGGAAACTTTGGACGCTCTCAACACGGTCGACATCGCCCCAAACGTTCATATCGTAAGAGTGCCGCCCGGCTTTCCAAGAACAAAGCCCAAGGCGTGCAACTACGCCCTGGCGTTCGCCGAGGGGGATCTCGTCGCGCTTTATGACGCGGAGGATCTGCCCCACCCGGATCAACTGCGCCGGGCGGCCGAAGCGCTCACAGAAGCGCCGCCGGACATCGCCTGCCTGCAGGCGCGCCTGTGTTTTTACAATCAGAAGCAAAATTGGCTGACCAGACAATTCGCCATGGAGTATGGCGTCCATTTCGGCATTCTCGCCCCGGGGCTCCAGGCCGCCGATTGGCCGATCCCCCTCGGCGGCACCAGCAACCATTTTCGCACGGACGCCTTGCGCCGGGTCGGGGCGTGGGACGCCTATAACGTCACCGAAGACGCCGACCTTGGCTATCGGTTCGCCGCAGCAGGCTATCGTTGCCGCATGCTCGCCTCGTTCACCCGGGAGGAGGCGACATCGACGGTGCAGACCTGGACCGCCCAGCGTTCCCGATGGATCAAGGGGTACTTGCAAACTCTGATGGTGCATCTGCGCCGTCCGGCCAAACGGCTGAAACTGATCGGCGCGCGCCGTTACGCTGCGTTGCTGGTGTTTTTAGGCGGCTCCATTCTCACCGCCTTCGCATACCCGGTCTTCACCGCCTTGTTTCTCGGACATCTGATCTTAAGCTGGCCTTCATCGTTTAACGCGGCGATGACGCCGCTGCTTTTCCTGAACATCGCCGTTTTAGCCACAGGCGGCGCCGTGGCGATGATATCCTCCGCCCTTGCAGCCCGGCGGGCCGGGTTCGGTTCTGGCGCCCGGCTCGCCTGGCTGCTGATAACGCTGCCTGTTTACAGAATGTTGATGACCGCAGCAGGCGTTCTGGCGATCGTCGACCTGATCCGCCAACCGGCCCATTGGCGCAAAACCGAGCATGGGCGCTCGAATCAAAAAACGGATTGAAACGCAGCAAATTTAGCGATTTTGCAGTGCAACAGCCTTCCGTTCGCGGACCAGCTCAAAAAAAATAAGATTTTAAAATGCTTTTAAAATCAGTCCTCTACAGCAAAGAGCCGCCTGCGGACGACCTCTGCGGCAGGATACGCCTGTCGCATGCGCCTTTTTTTCGCGCTATATTGTAACGACAACATAAAATTAAGACTGCGCAGGTAAGGTTAATCTTACGATCACCGCAGTCGGAGGGACGCTCAAAAGATGGGCTTCGATTGCGGTTTCCACGCAAGCCCGGTCAAGTCTTACGGAGGTTTAACGGTTTATTGCGGAAAGTTTACCAATGACGGCCTTGCCCAGGATCAGGGACGACGCCACATCAGTTAATAAACATATCCCGCAACACGCCGAAGATGAGACGATTACATAAGGGCGCGAAAGGAAGAAAGACGACAAAATGTGTTTAGCGCGAGTAATGCGCAATAAAGTTTGGGAGATGTAGTGCGAGGGGTTTGAGATTCGTGACGGCGAAGCTCGGCCCCTTTTTTGTTTAATCCAGTGGCGACCGGAGACGGTTTGGGGCGCGTAACAAACGGGTGCGAAAAAATGACTGACGCTGAGTTCGACGTTTTTGATCTGTTCAGCCAAGGCTATGAGCGGACCAAACAAGAGACCATGAGCCTTCGAGACTATCTGCTGGCGGCACGGGACGACCCCATGATGTACGCCAGCCCCGCCGAGCGGATGATCGCCGCCATCGGCGAGCCGGAAATGGTCGACACATCAAAGGACCCGCGCCTGTCGCGCATTTTCTTCAATCGCACCATCAAGCAATACCCCGCCTTCAAAGGCTTTTACGGCATGGAGGACACGATCGAGAGGATCGTTGGTTATTTCAAACACGCCGCACAAGGGTTAGAGGAAAAACGTCAGGTTCTCTATCTCCTCGGTCCCGTGGGCGGCGGCAAGTCTTCGCTGGCCGAACGCCTGAAGGATATGATGGAGCTGCATCCTATCTACGTCCTGAAAGCCGGGGACGAAATCTCGCCGGTGTTCGAATCGCCGCTCGGCCTGTTCCAGTCCGATGAGTTGAAAAATCTGCTGGAAGACAAGTACGGCATTGAAAAACGTCGGCTTCACGGCCTGATGAGCCCCTGGGCGGTGAAACGCCTTGACGAGTTCGGCGGCGATATTTCAAAGTTCGACGTCGTCCGTCTGTATCCTTCAAAACTGCGCCAAGTGGCGATCGCCAAGACCGAGCCCGGCGATGAAAACAATCAGGACATCTCCTCCCTCGTCGGTAAGGTGGATATCCGCAAACTGGAGCATTTCAGCCAGGACGACACCGATGCCTATTCCTACTCAGGCGGCTTGTGCCGCGCCAACCAGGGTCTTCTTGAATTCGTCGAGATGTTCAAGGCGCCGATCAAGGTGCTGCACCCGCTGCTGACCGCCACCCAGGAAGGCAACTATATCGGCACCGAGGCCCTCGGTCCCATCCCGTTCCAGGGCGTTATTCTCGCCCACTCGAACGAGGCCGAATGGCAAGTGTTCCGCAACAACAAGAACAACGAGGCGTTCCTCGACCGGATTTGCGTCATCAAGGTGCCGTACTGCCTGCGGGTGACAGAGGAGACGCAAATCTACGACAAGCTTCTGACGCACTCGGAGCTGTCCGAGGCGCCCTGCGCGCCGGAGACGCTGACGATGCTGTCCCGCTTCTCCGTGATGACGCGCCTGAAAGAGCATGAGAACTCCAACCTTTACTCGAAAATGCGCGTTTATGACGGCGAGCGCCTGAAAGACACCGATCCGAAAGCGAAGTCCCACCAGGAATACCGCGACGCCGCCGGCATCGATGAAGGCATGACGGGCATCTCCACCCGCTTCGCGTTCAAGGTCCTGTCGGAGACCTTCAATTTTGATACGGACGAAGTCGCCGCCGATCCTGTGCACCTGATGTACGTTCTGGAAAACGCCATCAAGCGGGAGCAATTCTCCGACGAGGTGGAGAAGCAATATCTCGACTTCATCAAGTCCGAGCTCGCCCCGCGCTATGCGGAGTTCATCGGCAAGGAGATCCAGAAAGCGTATCTTGAAAGCTATGGCGAGTACGGACAAAACCTGTTCGACCGCTATATCTCCTACGCCGACGCCTGGATCGAGGATCAGGATTTCAAGGATCCCGACACCGGCCAGCTTCTGGACCGCGCCCTTCTCGATCAGGAGCTGTCAAAAATCGAAAAACCTGCGGGCATCGCGAACCCGAAAGACTTCCGCAACGAGGTCGTCAAGTTCGCCCTGCGGGCCCGCGCCGCCAACTCCGGCAACAATCCGAAATGGACCTCCTACGAAAAACTGCGCAACGTCATTGAAAAACGCATGTTCTCTCAAGTTGAGGATTTGCTGCCGGTGATTTCCTTCGATTCGAAGAAAGATTCCGAAACGGAGAAGAAACACGACGATTTCGTCGCCCGGATGCTGGATCGCGAATACACCCAGCGTCAGGTGCGCCGGCTTGTCGAGTGGTACATGCGGGTGAACAAGGCGGGATAATAAAGGGGTCCGGCCTTGACCGGGCCCGCATACAAAATCATGAGCGGCGCGCCCCCTTGGCGTAATATCAAGGGTGGCGGGACCATCGCCGCCGATAAGGACACTGATAAGCCAGTTTTACCGATTAGGCATGGTGAGGAAACAGATAACTGTAAGGCTTTACGTGCTGCTTATGCTGCTTTGGCTACAGAGCGCGACTGCAACAAGTCTGT
>JBCDBL010000113.1:0-13702 GCA_039183635.1 Pseudomonadota bacterium | reverse complement strand
GCGCCGCCGGCTCCATGACCGTAGAGGTGAACGCCCATGGCCGCGTTATCGATGAGCGCCCCCATGAGGGGAACGACCCTGTCCAGGGCGAAACCGCGGTTCTGACCATCGATGCGGAGCTGCAAGCTGTCGCCATGAAGGAGCTTGAGGGCGAAAGCGGCGCGGCGGTTGTGATGGATGTTAAAACCGGCGAAGTCTTGGTGATGGCCTCCAGCCCGGCGTTCGACCCCAACGATTTTAACGTCGGCATCAATGCGCAAAAATGGCGGGAGCTGAATGCGAGCCCCTATAAGCCGCTGCTGAATAAGCCCTTGTCCGGCACATATCCGCCGGGCTCCACCTTCAAAATGATCACCGCGATTGCAGCTTTGGAAGCCGGCATGAGTCCGAACGAGCGTATTAACTGCTCCGGCCGCATGTATTTCGGCAATCGCTTCTTCCATTGTTGGAAGAAAGAGGGCCACGGCCCCATGAATATGCGCAACGCCATCAAGCATTCCTGCGATGTCTATTTCTATCAAGCCGCCATTCGCGCCGGCGTCGACCGCATCGCCTCTGTCTCCCATCGCCTCGGGCTTGGCGAGATTTATCCCTTCGACGTGCCCGGCCAGGAAAAAGGAATTATTCCGAGTACGGATTGGAAGCTCGCGACCTTGAATGAGAGATGGTACAAGGGCGAAACTTTGTCCGTCGGCATCGGTCAGGGATATGTGAATACAAATCCCATGCAACTTGCGGTGATGACCGCACGCCTTGCTACGGGCCGTGCGGTAAAACCCTGGATCACACGGTCTTTGGGTGCTGAAACCTTCTCGCCCCCGGAGGCGCCGCCCATCGACATCGATCCGAAACATCTCGCCATTGTCCAGGGCGGCATGGACGCGGTCACCAATGAGGGCGGGGGAACGGCCTGGCGCTCGCGTTTGGACAACCCTGATTGGCGCCTCGCCGGCAAAACCGGCACCAGCCAGGTGCGTCGCATCACCAAAGAAGAGCGCGCCCGGGGGGTCATTAAAAATGAAGACCTGCCCTGGCATCGCCGCGACCATGCTTTGTTTGTCGCCTATGCGCCCTACGAAGATCCGCGCTATGCAATCTCAGTCGTGGTGGAGCATGGGGGCAGCGGATCGAAGGCGGCGGGACCGCGTGCGCGGGAGATTATGAAAGCTGTTATGGCGAAGGATCCCGCCCGGATGAAGGTTGTCGACCCCACGGGCGCGTCCGGTGAAACGGCGGCGTTGCCCGGCGACAAAGCGCGGCAAGGGTGAGACGCGCATGAACACGCTGATTCTGCCCTCGCGGCGCAAAGGAGTTCGCGACAAACTCGCGGAGATTAACTGGGGATATGTCCTTATTCTCACAATGATCGCCGGTATTGGCGTGGCGGCGTTGTATTCCGTCGCCGAAGGTTGGCGGCCCTGGGCGCTCAACCATGCGATGCGCTTCGGCGTCGCCTTTTTGGTGCTTATCGGCGTTGCGCTCATCAACTTGCGATTTTGGATGACCATCGCCTATCCGGCCTATGCGGTCATTCTCGTTATGCTGATGCTTATTCCGTTTATCGGCGAAGTGAATATGGGCGCCCAGCGTTGGTTGCAGATCGGACCTATTCAGGTGCAGCCCTCCGAATTTATGAAAATCGCTCTTATTCTCGCCCTGGCGCGGTATTATCATGGCTTGCGCGTCGATCAGGTCTCCCATCCCCTCTATATGATCCCGCCGCTTTTGATGATTGCGATCCCCGTCGCTCTTGTCGCGGAGCAGCCTGATCTCGGCACATCGCTGATGATTTTCGCCTCTGGCGCGGTCATTGTTTTTTTGGCGGGGCTCAGTTGGCGGATCGTCGGCGCCGGCGTCGTTGGCGGCGTTGTTGCGGTCTGGGCGGCGTTGAAGTTCCATATTCTGGAAGACTATCAGGTCGAACGCATCATGACGTTCCTCAACCCCGAGCGCGATCCTCTGGGGCAGGGCTATCATCTTCTTCAGTCAAAAATTGCGCTCGGCTCCGGCGGCGTGTCGGGCAAAGGGTTCATGCAAGGAACCCAGAGCCATTTGAACTTCCTTCCCGAGATGCATACGGACTTTATTTTCACAATCTTCGGTGAGGAGTTCGGCCTCGTCGGCGCAGGCGTATTGTTATTATTGTACCTGGCGGTCTTTCTTATGGGCGTGAACATCGCCATGCGAGCGAAATCTCACTTCGGTCGCCTGATCGCGCTTGGCATCTCGGTCACTTCTGCGCTTTACGTGTTGATCAACACCGGCATGGTGATGGGCCTTGCTCCCGTTGTCGGCGTGCCTCTGCCGCTCGTTTCTTATGGCGGAACGGTGATGCTTACCATAATGGCCGGGTTCGGCCTGGTCTTGAGCGCACATGTACATCGCGAGCAGGACACCCTGCGCAGCGGTGATTTGTTATAACAGGAAAAGCGAGCGCTTTTTATGCGGTGCTTGAGATAAAGGCCGCCGTTGTTTTCTTGGTTTGCTCAAAAGCGTTTTTGATCGCTTCGAGCGTAACTTCAGCGGTCTGTTTTTCCGACTGAAGGTTTAGCGTTTCCAGAATCTGCGTCATTTCGGAGACCCTGTCGGCGCCGATATTGGCTGCACAGCCGCGCAAGGAGTGGGCGGCGCGCGCCATATCGTCATTCATTCCTGAGGCGCAAGCGTCCTGCATGGTTGTGATAAGTTCAGCGCCCGTCGTCCAGAAAGACTCCAGAATAAGCTTCGCACTGTCGTACCCGGCGCCTTCGAGAATCGCCTCGAGTCGCGACGGATCAAAAAGTTGAGCGTCAGATGAGGGCATGTCCTGCATGTCTTAAGTTTCACGGAAAAAAGTAACTAAAGTTTCTACACCGCGATAAGAAGAAGCGATGCACGTTAAGGTTTTGGAGGGCGTCGTATATAAGTGAGGTCTCTCTTATGACGTGTAATTTAAAGATGTCTTAACAGGATACAAATCTTGAACCGAGCGTCAGGGGCGCGCCGGCGGTTGACCCGAAGTCTAATATCCGCGAGCATCGAACTTTAACTCCAAGCAAATTTTGCCAATAACGTCATAACTTTAGAAGGAAAACCCTATGCATTCCGGGTCCTATGATCATGAACATTGGTCGTCGCGTCTCGCTTTCATCATGGCTGCCGTGGGGGCGGCCGTCGGGCTCGGCAATTTGTGGAGGTTTCCCTATGAGGCGGGCGCGAACGGAGGCGGCGCCTTTGTGCTTGTCTACATGATTTGCGTCTTATTGATTGGGTTGCCCGTGTTGGCTGCTGAACTGTTCATCGGTCGGCGCGGCGCGCTAAGCGCGGTCGGCAGCGTCTCGAAGCTCGCGCGGGATGAGGGGCGAAGCCCTGCATGGGCCGCGCTCTCATGGATAGGCATGATCGGCGCGTTTTTAATCTTAACGTTTTACAGCGTCATCGCCGGTTGGGTTATCGCCTATGTCGTGATGTTTGTGGGGGATTTTTTTGCTCAGGTTGGCGCGTCGGGGCCTGCCGCTCTTGCGGGCGGCGCGTTTGCTTCTGAAACGCCAGGCGCGGTTTCGGCGCGTCTTGGCGAATTGCTCGGCGATCCGGGGCGCATGACATTTTACCATTCTATTTTTATGGTGATCACAGTCCTGATCGTCGCACGCGGGTTGAAAGGCGGTATTGAGACGGCGGTTCAAGTGATGATGCCGGCGTTCTTCTTCATGTTGCTGGTGCTTGTCGGTTATTCTTTTGCAGCGGGGGATATCGGCCGCGCCGCTAATTTTCTGCTATTCGATTTCGAAATCACGGCGCTTATGGATGGCGAAGTGATTTTGTCCGCTCTCGGACAGGCGTTTTTTTCCATCGGTCTTGGGGCCGCCCTTATGATAACGTACGGCGCCTACATGACGAAGGACGTGAACATTCCCCGCGCGTCCGGCATCATCGCCGTAGCGGACACCCTTGTCGCTCTGATCGCAGGGTTCGCTATTTTTCCAATCGTTTTTGCTGTGGGACTAGACCCGGCGGCCGGGCCTACATTGCTGTTTGAAAGCTTGCCGCTGGCGTTCCAGAGCATGCCGTTCGGCCTTGTGTTCGGTCTCGTTTTTTTCGTACTGGCGTTTTTCGCTGCGCTGACCTCATCGATATCTTTGTTGGAGATCGCCGCCTCCTGGCTTGAGGAACAAACGGACATGCCGCGCGCTTTACTTGTCAGCATCCTGGGGGGGATCGCCTTTATTGTCGGCCTTGGCAGCGTCTTTTCGATGAATATCTGGTCTGCGGTGAAGCCGATCAGTTTCATTCCCTTATTCGAAGGCAAGACTATTTTTGATATTTTGGACGTTCTTACGGGCCAGGTGCTGTTGCCTTTGTCAGGGTTTCTCACAGCGGTGTTCGCCGGCTGGGTGGTGAGCGAGCGCGCCGCCGCTGAAGAGCTTGGTTTTAAGAGCGAAACTTACTTTAAAGCCTGGCGCTTTTCTGTGCGCTACATCTGTCCTGTCGCCGTAGGCGCGGTCCTTGTTTATGGTGCGCTGATAGCGCCTCTTTTAGATTAGAGCACCGCTTGCAGCCGAGAAAAACGGCGGCTTTCGTTCGTTGCAAATGCTCTAAACGTTCTTGGCGAAGCCGTCCGTCGCCCGCACAAGCGCATCAACAATGCCTGTTTCGTTCGAGGCGTGACCGGCGTCCTGAACGACTTTAAAGTCCGCTTTCGGCCAAGCTTTACTGAGTTCCCAGGCGCTGCGCATAGGCGTGACGACATCGTATCGTCCCTGGACGATGACCCCAGGAATGTCGCGGATTTTCTCGATATTGAGAAGAATTTGGTCGTCAGAGCTAAAGAAGCCATGATTGATGAAGTAATGGCATTCGATGCGCGCGAAAGCGACGGCGAAAGCGTCGGAGCCGAACGTATCGATTCGCTGCTGGCAAGGACGCAGGGACAAGGTCCGCCCCTCCCATAAGCTCCAGGCTCTTGCCGCTTTAATGCGCGCGCCTTCATTGTCGCTCGTCAGACGTTGATAATAGGCTTTTATGAGATCGTCACGCTCCGCCTCTGGGATGGGCTCCAAAAACGCTTCCCAGGCGTCCGGATAGATCCAGTTGGCGCCTTTGCCCTGGTAAAACCAGTCCAGTTCCGATTGGCGCAGCATAAATATGCCGCGCACGACAAGCTCGCTGACGCGTCTTGGATAGCTTTGTGCGTAGATCAGGGCGAGAGTGGAGCCCCAGGAGCCGCCGAACACCTGCCATTTTTCAATGCCGAGATGCTGGCGAAGTTTTTCAATGTCCTCAACCAGCGCCCAAGTGTTGTTTTCTTCAAGGCTGGCGTAGGGCGTGGACTTGCCGCAGCCGCGCTGATCGAACAAGATGATGCGGTAAAGCTGCGGATCGAAATATTGCCGCATGGACGGCGTAACGCCGCCGCCCGGGCCGCCATGCAGCGCCACGACAGGTTTGCCGTTTGGATTTCCGACTTCTTCGTAATAAATGTCGTGAATATCGGAGACTTTGAGGCGCCCTGTTGCATAGGGCGAAATCGCGGGGTAAAGCGCCTTTAGCGTCGTCATATGCTGTAACTTGTAATCCTATCGGAACTTGTATGGGTCAGTTGATTAGAAGCCCTAACACCAGTTTGCAAGACTCGCTTGCGCATAGTCTTACGGCCAGGGCCGCGATCTGGGCGCGCAGCGTTCTTATTCTCGCCATGGTTTGTTTTTTGTCATCATGCGGAACGCTGAATTTTGGCGGTCGTGAAGATGTCGCGCCGGCGCTCAGCGGCGGTCAGGAAGCGCTGCGGGAGGCGGCGGCGGAGCTGGGGGAGACGCCATGGCCGAAACCCGATAAAATCTCCGCTGCGACGCGCCTTGCAACGCTTTTGTTAAATGGCGACCGCGGCTCTGAGGAGGACCCGAAGCGTTTGACGCCCGATGATGCGGCGCGCGCCTATGTGGCTGAAAAAATCAGTGACGCCGGCGCCCCAGGCCCTGCGGTGCGCCTCGTCTTCGAGGATGCGCGGGCGACTTTAGATCTTGCTGACAAAGTGCTGGCCGCCGCTGAAGATATTGCAGCAGCGCGCCTGGAAGCGAAACTCTTAAGCGAAGATGTTGCGTATCTAGAGCGATCTATTGTCGATTTAAGGTCTCATCGGGATATGTATCAGCGGATTTTCGCTGAGCTGGCCGCAAAGGGGGAGACGCCGTTGTCCAGCCTTGCGGTTGACGCGACATTATCCGCCTTCTCCCAAAGCGCCATCGACATTGGCGTTGCGGCGGACGAATTGGTGCGTCTTTCCAGGGCGGAGCGCCGCAAGGAGGAGCGCGGCGTTCGCAGCTGGCTGCTGGGTCGGTGATGTTGGGTTAAGCGGCGTCCGTTTCGTCGAACAGCGCGTCGATATCGTCCTGGTCGGCGGTCTCGCCGGGCGCGTCGCCCGCCGCATCGTCTGAAGCTGTATCGCCTGAAGCTGTATCCGTCTCGACGTTTCCATCAAAAGCATCGTTAAGCAGCGCATCGATATCGTCTTGCGAGATGGCGACGCTGTCGGCTTGCGGGCCGTTTAGAAGATGTGAATCCGGGCGTATGTCGATGAGTTCCTCAGGCTCTGGCGCCGCTTCAATGGTCTCGCCCTTGGCGTCGCCCCAGATTGAAACGATGGAGTTGATCCGCGTCTCCAGATAGCGCAGGACATTGACGACCTTAGTCGTGCGCTGGCCCGTCAAATCCTGAAACGAACACGCCGTGAAAATTTCAATCGTCTGCGTATCGATTTCATCGCAGATGTCCGACGGCGCGCCGGCCTCCCGCAGTTTTTCAAGATCGTCCTGAACCCGTTCGGCGGCGGCGAGAATTTCGCCGGTGGCGCGCTCTGTAGACGTTACGATGGCGTCCAGCTCTTCCGTCGCCGCCATGATGCGGTTTTCGCCGTCTTCGGCCGGGCGGATGGATGCGATCTCCTGGCGCGCTTTCAGGATCGAGGCCGCCATTTGCTCCAGCTCGTTACGCAGGTAGACAACCTGATTATCGATCGCTTTTTCGGAACTCTCGTTTTCAAACTTGTCCAGACGATCGAGGATGATCTGGGTGTCCGCGACCCGATTGCGGCGGGCGAACTCTTCCAGGAACCATTCGCCGCGCGGCGCCTCGCGCAGGGCGCGCTCAACCCGTTGGTAATCCTCTTCCGTGGGTATGAAAGCTTGTGCGGCGGACGCGTCCGTCATGGTGTAGACTCCATTCGTTTTGCGGCCCATTTTGCCGGGAAAATCTTGCTTAAATGTTGAACGGATGAGTTTTCTCCTTGAAAAACGTAAAATTACCGCTCGAACCGACTGATATAAAAGGCTTTTTAGACTCTGCGGAAGGCGCGGCGCTCCACGATTTGGCCCTGGAGCGCGCGCCGTTCGGGCCTTGTCTTGAGATCGGCGCCTATTGCGGTAAATCGGCCCTTTACCTTGGCGCGGCCGCACAAGAAGCCGGCGGCGTTCTGTTCAGCGTCGACCATCACCGTGGTTCCGAAGAGAATCAGCCCGGTTGGGAATGGCACGATGCGGACCTCTGGGACGCAGCGGCGGGCGCAATGGATTCCCTGCCGGCGTTTCGGCGCACCTTGCGGGCCGCAGGCTTGGAGGAGACGGTGATCGCCCTTGTGGGGCGGTCGAAAACCGTTGCGGCGCATTGGCGGACGCCATTGTCGTTTTTATTCATCGACGGCGGGCACACGATGGAGCACGCCCTTAACGATTATCGTCTGTGGACGCCCCATGTCATGGCAGGCGGCGTTATCGCCATCCATGACGTTTTTCCAAACCCTGAGGACGGGGGCCGACCGCCTTACGAGATTTACAAGTTAGCGCTCGCCTCGGGGCTCTATGAAGATTTAGGCATGGTGAAGTCGCTGGCGCGGTTGCGGCGGCTTTGAGCGGACGATTTAGGCTTCGGCCAACGCAGGGCCTGTGAATATCTTCGACGCCGGCGTCCAATCGTATAGAGCATCGCCGGCGAGGAGGACCGCCGCCGCTGTCCAGGACGGTTTGTCGCCGGGCCAGAAGACCTTTTCGGCAAACTGGTAGCCCATCCAGTAGGCGCCAACTTCGTCCCGGCACCGATGCTGCGCCTCAAACAGCGCTTCGGCGCGGGTCCTGTCGCCATGCTTCAACAGCGCCATGGCGAGCTCGCAAGCTTCCGCCACGGTGGCCCAGGGCTCCTCGGCGACGCAGCGGCAGCCTATTCCCTCGACGACAAACTCGTCCCAGCGCTGCTTGAGGCGTTCTATGGACGCTTCTTTCGACAGCGCGCCGCTGAGGGCCGGGTAGTACCAGTCCATTGAGTATTTCTGTTTCGACGCCCAGTTGCGGTCGAACCGGTCAGGTCGGTTGCGCAGCGCATCGCCCAGGCTGGCGCGGGCCGCCGCCCAGTCCTGGCGCGCAGCGCCGCCGGCGTCGAACAGCCTGATCGCGCATTCCAGGCTTTTGTAGATTGACGAGCAGCCTGTCAGCAACGCGTCGTCTTCCGGCGTATGGGGATCGACAGCCGCCCAGCGAATGTCGCCATGCTCCGACTGGTGCGCGAGGACGAACGCCATCGCCCGGTCGACGACGGGCATATAGTCTTTCAAAAATCCCTTATCCTGGGTGGACACAAAGTAATGCCATGCGCCTGTCGCAATATACGCCGAATAGTTCGTATCCCGCACTTTAGGCTTATCGGCGTCCATCATTTTTTCGTTTTCCCCGTCAAGGGGCGCGGCGTTTCCGTAATCGGCCCACCAGGAGCCATCCTTGTTCTGGGTCTCCGCCAGGCGCCGGTAGGCTTTGAGAGCGGCGTCATACTCTCCGGCTACGGTGAGGGCCATGGCGGATTCGGTATGGTTCCAGGGATCGAACACGCCGGCGTCGACCCAGGTGATGGAGCCGTCGGCGCGTTGAAGCTCTTTAATTCGCTGCGCAGCGCCTGCATAATCTTGCAAGGTTTTCATGGGGCGGGTTTTTCGAAATACATGGCGACGCTTTTGCCCATCAACGGGTCGGCGATCGCTTCCAAGACCCGTGTCAGAAGCGGGCGTTTCATAATGTCCCATTCAAGAAACTTCTGGTATTGCCGCACGGCCCAGTTGTCGTCCTGGCTCTCCCAAAACGCGCAGCGCAGCCACCAATATGGCGAGTGAAGTCCGTGGGCGTAGTGTTTGCCGCGATAGTCGAACCCTTCCGCGACGACGGCGTTTTTCAAAACGTCGGCTTTAAAGATCCGCACATGGCCGCCGACCGAGGCGGGGGCGGGGTATTTCGGCGCAAGGGTCCAGCATATCCGTTCCGGCCAGCCGCGGGGCACGGATATTCCAATCCGCGCGCCGGGCGCCGCCACCCGGGCGATTTCCTTTAACACGGATTGGTAGTCTTCGATATGCTCCAGCACTTCAGAACAAATGATGACATCGAAGCTTGCATCGGCGAAGGGCAGGCGCAAGGCGTCCCCGGAGATCAGGCTGTGCGTTGCGCCGGGGGGCGGAGATTTTAAGAAGGGCGCGAAACCTTCCTTCGTCGCCATAATATCTTCTTCGGACAGGTCGAGGCCGACGGCGTGGATGTTCCCCTTGGCGTAGGCCGCATGCAGATGTCGCCCGCGCCCGCAGCCGAGGTCGAGCACCCGCGTTGCATCGTTAAGACGCAATGTTTCAAGACGCAGTGTGAGCATCGTTTATCGCTTGTCTGTAGATATCGGCCGTTTCCATGGCGCACCTTGCCCATGAAAAAGCGTTGAGGACATGGGCGCGGCCGGCCTTGGCCATGGCGGCGCGCTTGTCCGGGTGGTCCAGCAGGTCTTCTATGGCGGCGGCGAGGGCCTTGGGGTCCTTTGGGGGAACGAGGACGCCGGCGTCGCCGGCCGCCTCCGGCAAAGCGCCGCCCGTGGTGGCGATCACCGGGGTTTCGCAGGACATGGCCTCGGCCGCCGGGAAGCCGAACCCTTCGTACAAGGACGGCGCCACGGCGATGGCGGCTTCGTTATAGGCGCGTGTGAGCTCTTCCTGGCTGATGCCGGAGACGAAGCGAACCCGGTCGGTGAGCCCGAGTTTTTTCAGGCGGCGTTTGGTGGGGCCGTCCCGCAAGGACCCGACCACGGTGAGCGTGAGGTTCGGGCGCGTGTCCGCCAAAAGGCCCAGGGCGTCTATCAGATAAACAAGCCCTTTTAACGCGACGTCGGCGCTTGAGGTGCAGATCAGGCTTTCGGGTTGTGTCTCAACCTCGGGCATCGGGCGAAAGGCGTCCGTATCTATGCCGAGAGAGACTTTCCGTATTTTGTCCGTATCGAGGCTAAACTCGCGGCTGAAGTCCCGCCGGGAAACATCGGAGATTGTGACGATGTGGTCGATCTCCTGTGCGACCTTGATCTGCATAGGCAGAAAACTGTGCCAGCGGCGAATGAGCTGGCGCATGCCCCATTTTTTAAAGCCCCAGCCTGCGTTGGCGGCCAGCGCAAGATCGCGGTCGACGGTGATTGGGTGATGGAGCGTTGCAACCAAGGGCGCGCCCATATCGCGCAGCTTCAAAATGCCCCAGGAGAGCGTTTGATTGTCATGGACGACGTCATAATCTTTGATCTTGTCGGCCATGTATTTTTCTAAACGCCGCCCAAACGTATAGGGCTCTGGAAATTTTCCTGAGTTGTGCGCCGCCCATTCATACAAATCGGTAAACGACTTCAGGTGCTTTGGGCGTAACGCCCGCAGCGGATATTTCTCCGCATAAAGATCGAGGGAGGGCAGCATGATGAGGCGCACCCGGGGGTCAAGGTCCGGGTAGGGCGGCCCTGAGATGACGTCCACCGAATGGCCGAGATCTGAAAGCGCTCTGGTCAAGTGACGCATGTAAACGCCCTGGCCGCCGCTGAACGGATGCGAGCGATAGCTCGTCATTAAGATGCGCAGGGGCGCGTCCGGATCGCGAACAAGCGCACGCCGATCCGCTTTCAAGACTGGGGATTTGCGGTCAATCCATTTCATGGCGGGGCTTCATACGACGACTCAACGCGTGCGGCCATAGCTGCAACTGCTGAAACATGGAGAATTTAAAAACATCGGCGCTCGACAGTCGCCAAAAAGCCCTGTACGCCGCGCGCCATGATGGTGGCGCAGTTTAAATATTGGATCTTTTATGCGTTTGTGTTCCTGTTTCTCGGTGTGCAATTGCCCTTTATTTCGGGTCTGTTCGCCGCGCGCGGGATGTCTGCTGTCGATATCAGCATTGTTTTATCGGCCTCTTTGATCGGCCGGATCGTATTAACCCCGTTTGCGGCCATGGCGGCGGACCAGGCGGCCGACCGGCGTGGACCGATCGTCATCACGACACTGGTGTTGGCCGCCGGGGCTGTCGCGCTCGCCTTCGCTGAAGGGTTTTGGGCGACCTTCATCACCGCTGTGGTCGCCCTGTGGGCCTTCGGCGCTGTCGTTCCCATGATTGATGTGGCGGCTATGGAAGCGCAGAAGAACGGTGCGCTCCATTACGGTCGCGCGCGCGGCGTCGGCTCCGCTGCGTTCGTGGTCGCCAACATTGCAGGTGGTGCGTTAATCGGCTCTGTCGGTTATGGCGGTGCGGGAGTGTGGATGGCGGCGAGCGCCGTCGGCCTTGTCGGCGCCGCTCTGATTTTGCCGCGTCAGCCCGTCATACGACGCCCAGCGCCCCCGCGTGCGGTGTGGAAAGACGCGGCGAAGTTGTTCACCGAGCCGGCCTTCGTTGCGTTCTTATGCGTTCTGGCCGCCATTCAGGGCGCCCATGCGACCTATTACGGCTTTTCGATCCTGCATTGGTCAGAGCTTGGATATTCGCAACTCACGATCGGCGTTTTGTGGGCGGTAGGGGTTGTGGCGGAGATTGTGATCTTGATGTGCGGCGTCAGGCTTGGCAGGGCGTTCGGCATCTTCGGCTTGTTCGCCCTTGGCGCCGGCGGCGCCGCCTTAAGGTGGACCCTGACGGCTCTGGAGCCGCCGCTGGCGGCTTTGGTTTTTCTGCAGACGCTGCATGGCTTGACCTTCGCCGCAACACATCTGGGCACCGTCATGTTCGTTCAGGCCGCCGCCCCGGAGCGCATCGCCAACACTGCCATGACCACGGCGTCCGCCACCGGCGTCGGCGCAGCGACGGGGCTCGCCACCCTCGGCGCCGGCTGGCTGTTCCAGAATGTCGGCGCCGGCGCGGCCTATGGGGCGATGGCGGCCATGGGCCTTTGCGGTTTGATGAGCATCTACGTTTTAAAGCGGATCTGGCGCGGTGCGGCGCTTTTCGCATGACCTTGTCGTTCGGTCGCCGCAGAACAGGCGCGCTTCATCGAAAGGGATGTTTCGCGGGCTGATCCTTATGGGCTATGCTACCGTCAGTAAAAAGTTGCAAAGGATCGGCTTTATGCTGATACGCCCCGCCGGCGCCTTAACGCTGGTCGTTTTTGGTTTGCTGTTCGCGCCCGTTGAAGTCGTCGCCGGCGAAACGTTGGTTGTTCGAGACTTTGTCGGTGTTTTTGAGCTGCGGACTGGCGCATACGAGCGGGTTGAGGTTTCGGTGAAACCTGGCGAAGGCGTCGTCGCCCGTCCTGAAGTCAAGCGCAAGGAGCATGTCGTCACCGTCTATGGCGACAAGGAAAAGCGCGTGCAGTGTCGCGATCGCGATACTCCGCAATTGCGCGTGCAGAAGGGTAAATGGCGCGACCTTTCAGACTTTCCCCACATTATCGCAACAGCGCCGAAAAACGTTGTTGTGAAGGTGGAAAGCTACGCCGCCTATGTCTCCATTGGCGAAGCTGCGAACGTTACTTTGAAAATGAACGGCTGCGGCCATGCGGAAATTCTTGACGTCGCCAGCGACTTTTACATGAAAGCCAACGGGTCCGGCGATGTTGTCGCCCACGATATAGGCGGGTTTGCGAAGCTTTCCCTGAACGGGTCCTCCGATGTGGAGATGGGACGCGTGGGCGGCGGCCTGACGGTGGAGATCAACGGCTCCGGCGACGTCAAGGCCCGCAAGGTCATGGGACCGATCGATATCGGGGTGCGCGGTTCCGGCGATGTCGATATTGAAGAGGGGCGGGCGTCCTCTTTCGATGTCTCGATCATGGGCGCAGGCGACATCACTTTCGGCGGTCTCGCCATGGACCCCTCGATCGCCATATTCGGTTCCGGCGATATTCGCGTGCGTGAGGCCAAGGGCGACGTGCGGCGGACGCGTTTCGGCTCCGGCGACATTGAAATCGGCCCGTAAAGTCTCGTTGCGTCCATTGGAGGGCGGAGAGCGCTTTAAATTCTTGTTTTTTCGCGTTTCCGGACAGCGCGCCCCGGGGGTTTGGCCTTGAAGCGCTGTAAAATCATAGATTTCGCACTTTTTAACTTGCGGTCCGCCGTAGGCTTTGGCTAAACGGTCCGACAGCGCCTGCCGAGATGATTTGCCTGGCTGGCGTTTAATTTGATTGGGCGGACCGATGAGGTCAGAAGGCCCGCGCATCAAGGAGCATCGGTAAGATGGCGAAGGAAAAGTTTGAGCGTAATAAGCCGCACGTAAACATTGGCACGATTGGTCACGTTGACCACGGGAAGACGACGCTGACGGCGGCGATCACGATGGTTATGGCGGAAGCCGGCGGCGGCGAGGCGAAGGGGTACGATGAGATCGACTCAGCGCCTGAGGAGAAGGCGCGGGGCATCACGATTTCGACGGCGCACGTTGAGTATGAGACGGAGAACCGTCACTACGCGCACGTG
>JBCDBL010000112.1:0-14137 GCA_039183635.1 Pseudomonadota bacterium | reverse complement strand
GGGACAGCCAGTCTTCCCGGCCGACCTTTTCGCAAAAGATCGTCCAGAATTTCGGCGTCTGGCACATCAGCAAAACCCAGCCGTTAGCGGTTTTGAACAGCTGGCTCGGCACGGTGGACGGGTGCGCCGACCGCGACAGGCGGCGCGTCACATCCCCCTCGTTCAAATACCAGGTCGCGGGATAGGACAGCTGGTGCAGCGCCACGTCGAACAGGGAGACATCAACGTCCCCCCCCTCCCCGCTCTGGCGAGCGCCGAGGACGGCGGAAACGAGGCCGAACGCCATGGTCATGCCGGTCATGAAGTCCACCATGGACAGCCCGAACCGCGCCGGCGGCCCGTCGGGCTCCCCAGTGAGGGACAAGAACCCCGCTTCGGCCTGCATGAGGTAGTCGTATCCCGGCCAGCCGGCCCGGTCATTGTCCCGTCCGTAGGCGGATAGATGCGCGCATACGATCGACGGCTTGACCGCTTTTAAATCCTCATAGGCGATGCGGAGTTTTTTCGGCTGGTCCCCGCGCAAATTGTTGGCGACGGCGTCGGCGCCCGCCACAAGCTTTTCAAACGCCGCGCGGCCGTCCTCGGACTTCAGGTCAAGGCAGACGCTTTTTTTGTTGCGGTTGAAGGTTTGGAAAAATTCGCTGTCGTTCTCCCCCAGAAAGTGGGGTCCCGTGGCGCGGGAGACGTCGCCGCCGGTTTTGGGGTTTTCAATCTTGATCACCTCGGCCCCCAAATCGGCGAGGAACATCGTGCCGTAGGGACCGGCGCCGTATTGCTCGACGGCGATGATTTTGACGCCTTTTAAGGGCTGGCGCATTTAGGACTCCTTTGCGCGACAGGGCTAAATCTTATTCCGCGCCACAAGCTGTTTGGCGATAATGATGCGCTGCATTTCGTTGGTCCCCTCACCAATGCACATCAGCGGCGCCTCCCGGTACAGGCGCTCGACCGGGTATTCTTTGGAATATCCGTATCCGCCATGAATGCGCATGGCTTCAAGGGCGTTCTCCACCGCCGCTTCGGAGGCGTAATATTTCGCGATGCCCGCCTCCATATCGCACCGCTCCCCGGCGTCATAGGCGCGGGCGGCGTCCTCGGTCAAAAGTTCAGCCGCGCGGGTGCGGGCGGCCATTTCGCCAAGCTTTAATTGAATGGCCTGGTGTTCGGCGATGGGCTTGCCGAAGGTTTTACGCTCCTGCGCGTAGGCGACGCTTTCGGCGAGGGCCCGTTTTGCAATGCCGACGGAGCGGGCGGCGATGTTGATGCGGCCAAGCTCAAGACCGCCGACGGCCATGTAAAAGCCCTTGCCCTCTTCGCCGCCCACAAGGTGCAAGTCGGCGTCAAGTTCGTAGTCTTCGAAAATCAATTCAGCGGAATCGATGCCTTTGTAGCCGAGCTTTTCGAGCTTCTTTCCGGTCTGAAATCCGGCGTACGCCTCGCCCGTATCGGGATTGACTTTGGGGGCGATGAACATCGACATGCCCTTGCGCGGCGGGTCGATGTCCGGATCGGTTTTCACCATCAGCGCCACGGCGCCGCCTTCGATGCCGTTGGAGATCCAGGTTTTCGTGCCGTTGATGACATAGGTTCCGCGGTCGGTTTTGTCCGCCCGCGTGCGAATCCCCTGCAGGTCGGTGCCGGCGTCCGCCTCAGTGAGGCCCAGGCCGCCGCGAATCTCGCCGGTGACGAATTTCGGCAGCCAATAGTCGCGTTGTTTATCCGTACCAAACTTTTCAACAATGGTCGCCATCATCAAGTGCGAGTTGAAAATACCGGACAGGGACATCCACACTTCGGAGATTTTCGTGACGATCCGCGTGTAGGTCGTGGACGACAGCCCGAGGCCGCCATAGTCCGGCGAAATCGTCGCGCCGAACAGGCCGAACGCTTTCATCGTCTCCACCATCTCATGGGGATAAACGTCGCCATGCTCCATGTCCATCACATGGGGCTTTACGTCTTTGTCGAGCCAGCGCTCGATCGTGTCGAGCATCGCCTGCTCATCCGCGTCGGACATCGCATCGTGAGACATTTAAGGCCGTCCTTTCTTTAGTAGGTTTCCACCTTGTCTTCCACGGCCTGGCCGCGGGCGGGGATCAGCATGTTGCGGGAGAATGTGCACACAACAACGCCATCCTGGTTTTTGCCGATGGTGCGCACCGTGACGATGCCCTGGCCCGGGCGGGATTTCGACTCGCGCTTGGCCAGCACTTCGCTTTCTCCGTAAACCGTGTCGCCGGCGAAGACGGGCGCGGTGAACTTCACCTCGTCCATGCCGAGATTGGCGATCGCCTTCTGACTGACATCCGTCACCGACATGCCGATGAGCAACGCCAGGGTATAGGGGCTCACCACCAGGTTGCGCTTGAATTCCGACGCTTTTGCGAACTCCACGTCGAAATGCATCGGATGGGTGTTCATCGTCATCAACGTGAACATGTGATTGTCGTATTCGGTAACGGTCTTGCCCGGGCGATGTTCGTACACGTCGCCCACTTCAAAATCTTCAAAGTACCGTCCGAAGGTCTCGCGATAGCGTTGCGGGCCAACCTCTTTCACCGTTCCAACCATGGGTGTGTCCTTTGTTATGCGCGTTCGGCGAGCGCCAAAGTGCGGCGCGCCGCCATAATGACAGGCAATTCGATCAGCTTTCCGTCGAGCAGCGCGACGCCGCCGCCCGCCGCTTCAAACGCCTCTACAATGCGGCCTGCGGTCTCTATCTCTTCTGCTGACGGCGCAAGCGCCCGGTGAATGCCGGAAACTTGAGCGGGGTGAATCGCCGCCCGGGCTTGGACGCCGAGGGCTTTGGCCTTGCGGGTCGTCTCGATAAGGCCGTCCTCGTCGCCGACGTCCAAATACGGAACATCGAAAAGAACAACGCCCGCCTTGGCGCAGGCCGCCGCCAGGCGCGCCCGGGCGTACAGCAACGCATCCCAGCTCAAGTCGCATCCAACGTCTGCGGAATAGTCGACGCCGCCGAACAGAACATACGCGACGCCTTCCGCTCCGGCGATCCCCTCGGCGTTCGCCATGGCCTCTGCGCTTTCCACAAGCGGGAACAACGGCGGTGCGGCGGGGCCGATCGCCTCGCGCACGACGCGCAGCTCCGCGGCGTTCGCCGCCTTCGGGACCATGACGAAGGCCGGCGTCGCGCCGCTGCGCACAAGGCCCAGCACATCGGCCAGGCCGTCCGCATGGCGTATGGAATTGATCCGCAAGCCAACCTCAACGCCCCCTTGCGGCGGGGTCTGCAAATACGCCAAAGCCGCCTCCCGCGCGGCGTCCTTGCCGTCGGGCGCGACAGCGTCCTCAAGGTCGATGCAGACCATGTCCGCGCCGGAAGCGGCCGCCTTTTCATAGCGGTCCGGCCGGGCGCCCGGCACGAACAACAGGCTGCGCCGGGCGTTGGCGAGCGTAGGCGCGCTGTCGGTCATGGAAGTCTCCCTCAATCCATTTGTCCGGACAAATTTAACACGCAGCGAGGGCCGGTCAAGGGCCGTCTTGCCGGAAAACTCAAGCGTCGGCGTTGACCTTGGATTTTGCGCCGCGCTGGGCCTCGCGCCAGGAGATGTAAAGCGTCGAGCCGACAATGACGGCGGCCCCTAAGCCGGTCCAAATGTCGGGCCGTTCGTCGAACCATATGACGCCGGCCGCCGTGGCGAAGATGAGCCGCGTGTAATCCACAGGCCCGATGGCCGAGGCCTCGCCCGTGGAAAACCCACGCACGGCGCTGTATTGCGACACCGCGCCAACGCAGGCGATCGCGAACAGAAGGCCCCACTCCCTCGGAGTGGGCGGCGTCCAGTAGACAAACGCAGGTATGGCGGAAAACAGACACATCAAAACCGTGCCGTAGAGAAAGACCGCCGTCGTCGGCATGACACGCGACAGCAATGTCACGGCGGTGATGGTGGCGGCGAACAAAAACGCGCTCGCAAGCGCCGCAAGGGCGCCGATATTCATATCGCCCGAGGGACGCAACACGATCAGCACGCCCAAAAACCCCACAATCGCCGCGGACCATCGTCGCACGCCAATGCTTTCCCCAAGCAAAAGCGCCGCCAGAGGCACGAGAAAAAGCGTGCTTGCGAAGGTGATCGCCTGGGCGTCGGCGAGGGGGAGACGGGCGATCGCGACATAGGCGAGGGAAATCGACACCGTCGCCATAATGCTGCGGACGATGAGAAGAAAGGGCCGCGGCGCGCGCAAGCCGGACAGGTCGAAACGACGGAACAAGAGCGGCAAAACCAGAACCAGCATGCCGGTGCGGAGAAAAGTGATCTGGAACGGATTTAACCGTCCGTCGATCAGTTTCACCAGAACGGACATGATGGTTATGGCGATGGCGGCCAACAGGATCCAGGCGGCGCCTTTGGTGTTCGGCCCCGCCGCGCGCCACCGCGCCCGTGTCCGGCGCGCCGCCCGCTTGGCGCGAACGCGCACGCCTTGCAGCGCAGACAAGATCATGCGAACGGTGACCGCTCTGCGGGAGAAGCCGCCAAACGCGGCGAAAAGGGAAGAAGCATACCGTGTGTTATAGGGACCTTTTACAAAAACGCCAAAACAGTTTCAAAGGCGCCGCACCGTGGTGACGCCGCGCGCATTCCCGGAGGTGTTCGTCATCGGCACAGGGCGGTGCGGATCGACACTGATGTCGGAGCTCATCCGTCTGCATCCTGATATTCTATCCTTGTCAGAGTTTTTCATGACCATGGCGAATACGGGGTTCGTGGCCAACCGTTTTGACGGGCGGAAACTCTGGCGGCTGTTGTCCAAAGCCTCCCCCGCCGTGAAAGTTGCTTTAAACTATACGCCCCCGCCGAAGGAGTTTCTCTATAGATACCCGGAAGGCGGACCGTTCACACGCGATACGCTGCCGCCGCTTCTCTACACGACCCTGCCGCACCTCACGGACACGCCGGAAGAGGCCTATTTCGCGCTAAAGGAGGATATACTGGCCCGGCCTGCAGCGTCGCTGTCCGATCAATATCGGTTTTTATTCTCTTTGTTGATGAAACGCTTTGACAAAAAGATGTGGATTGAACGCTCCGGCGGATCCCTATCCACCCTGCCGGCGCTTCTAAAACATTTTCCGAATGCAAAATATGTACATGTGACGCGGGATGGACGCGACGTCGCCATGTCCATCGCAAAGCACCCGCCCACGCGTTTGTTCGCCTACAATTGGATGAACACGAAGAAGTACGGCATCGATATCCTTCGCCCTCCTTTCATACTTGGCACAAACCCGGTTTTATCGGCGGTCGAGCCTTTGCTCACCCCACTGCTCGGCATGGAGCAGCTCCGCGATAAGCCGATGGCGCCGGCGGATATCGGGCGGTTTTGGTCGGAAATGGTGGAGGTGGGCTTTGAAAGCATAAGGCGTATCCCGACGGACAATATACTTACAATGCGGTACGAAGATTTAATCGCCGCCCCCCGGGAGACGCTGATCCGGTTTATGGATTTTATCGATCCGGACTTGACGTATGAAGAATGGCTGGATGAAGCTGAAGCCCTGCCCCGCCCCGGGCGTCAAGCCTGGCGCGATTTGCCCCCAGATGAGTTGAAGGCGCTCGATGCGGCTTGTGCGAAAGGCATGGCGATTACTGGCTATGAAATGTCATAGATCTGTGTAACGAGAAAGTTATCCATTAGCGCCGTACACATAGGATTTCTTATGATAAGAAAGGCATGCAAACAAGATACTGGCCAACTGGCGGCAATTTACAACCACTACGTTGTGAATACGATCGTCACCTTCGATCTTGATCCTGTTACAACTGAATGGATGGACAATCGTATTGATGATGTAACGGCACGACACCCTTTTCTTGTTTGCGAAAAGGATGGTCGCATCGTTGGCTATGCTTACGCTGCAAAGTGGAGCGAAAAACGCGGGTATGCGCATACTGCGGAAATAACGATATATGTCGCCCCGCACAGCGTCGGCAAAGGTCATGGTTCGCAATTACTAAGCGCGTTGCTCAATCAGCTGCGGGAGATGGGTATGCGTTGTTTGCTGGCCGGGATCGCCTTGCCCAACCCGAGCAGTATTGCATTGCATGAAAAATTCGGATTTCAGAAAACAGCGCGCTTTCCCGATATTGGCGTGAAGTTCGACAAACCCGTCGATGTCGGCTACTGGCGGCTTCAATTGCAAACTGACGACTGAAAGCCCAATACGCCATGTGTGGATTTTAGCCGAGACGGGCCGCCGGTTCCCCTGCCCCCCGTGTTAGACCACGAACCCAATAATCTCTTTCACTTCGCGCAAGATCGGCGCGGCGATGGCGTCGGCGCGTTCAGCGCCAAGTTCCAAAATGCCGTCAAGGAATTCAGGCTGGGACTGCATCCGGCGCATTTCCTCCGCGACAGGCGCAAGGGATGCAACCGCCAGCTCCGCCAGGGCTGGCTTGAAAACGCCGAACCCCTGCCCCCCAAACTCCGCCAAAACCTCCGCATCCGTCTTGCCGGACAGGGCGGCGTATATGCCAACCAAATTCGCCGCCTCAGGACGGCCTTCAAGCCCTTCAATCTCACACGGCAAAGGTTCGGGATCGGTTTTCGCTTTTTTGATTTTTTTAGCGATGGCGTCGGCGCCGTCGGTCATATTGATGCGCGACAGGTCCGACGGGTCCGATTTCGACATCTTCGCAGCACCGTCCTTTAAGGACATCACCCGCGCGCCAGGCCCTTTGATCAACGGTTCCGGCAGGGGAAAAAAGTCCTCCGCCTCAAAATCATTATTGAATTTCTGGGCGATGTCGCGGGCCAATTCCAAATGCTGTTTCTGGTCCTCGCCCACAGGCACGTGGGTCGCCTTGTAGGCGAGAATGTCCGCCGCCATAAGGTTCGGGTAAACGAACAGACCGACGGAGGCCCGTTCCTTGTCCTTGCCGGCCTTGTCCTTGAACTGCGTCATGCGGTTTAGCCAGCCCATACGCGCGATGCAATTGAAGATCCATGCAAGCTCCGCGTGGGCGGACACGGCGGACTGGTGAAATATGATCGCTTTATCGGCGTCGACCCCGGCGGCGAGGTAGGCGGCGGCGATTTCCCGGGTTTGGGTGCGCAACTCTTTCGGGTTCTGCCACACGGTGATCGCGTGCAGATCGACGATGCAGTATATGCACTCCATCTCATCCTGGAGAGCGACGAATTTACGGATCGCGCCAAGATAATTGCCCAGGTGCAGATTTCCCGTAGGCTGAACGCCTGAAAACACTCTTGTGGAACCAGTGTAACCGCCCGTATCGCTCATAGCCGGGTCTTCCTTTTTTATAACATGCACCGAAATTTACGATGAAGGCGGATCGCCCTTGCCGAGGGCGGCTTTCACATCAGACGGACGCGCCGCGCCAAAGACAAGGCCGGCGACCCCGAAAGCGACAAGGCCGAATAAAACTGTGATGATAAGCAACAACCATTGCGCGTTTTGCAATCCGTCCAAAAGAAATCCTGCGTGACGCGTGAGCGCGTATAACGCGCCCCCCATCGCAACCGCCGCGAGAATGATGCGGGGCAAACGCCCCGTCAAGCGTTTATCCGGGCGAAACGCGCCGAGAGAAAACAACCGTGCGGCGAGAAGCCCCGCATTCAGCCAGGCGGCGAACGACGTCGCCACAGCGACCCCGAGATACCCCATCTGAAAGAACAGGCCGATCGCCATCACGGTGTTGATGGCGATGCTGAACAGGGCGAAGCGCATGGGTGTTTTTGTATCTTCACGTGCGAAGAACGCTGGTGAGAATACTTTAACGAGGATAAACGCCGGCAAACCGCAGGCAAAGGCGATCAGCGCCGCCGCCGTCCTCGCCCGGTCAAGTTCGGTAAACGCCGTCGCGCCGAGCACAAGCGCCGGCAGCTCCCGAAAAAGAACCTCGATCAATAAATCGGGAATGACAGCCAGGGCGACAGCGGCGGGCAGTGCGAAGAACAAGGACAGCTCCAGCGCGCGATTAAGGGCGTCAACGGCCCCCGCCTCATCCCCGGCCTTGGCCTTGCGCGACAGGGTCGGCAACAACACAACGCCCATGGCGATGCCGATAATGGCGAGGGGGAACTGATAGAGAAGATCCGCATAGGACAGCCAGGACACGCCCCCCTGCTGGCGCGAGGCGATGTTTGTGCCAATGATGATATTGATCTGATGCGCGCCGGCGGCGATGAACCCCGGCACGCCGAGGACCAGCAATCGCTTCACCCCCGGCGTCAATTTCGGCATCCGCAGCCGTAACCGATATCCCGATCGCCGACAGCCCACATACAGCGCGCCGAGCTGCGCCAACCCCGCTGCGAACACGGCCCAGGACAAAGCGTATGCAGACGTCGCAGCGTCCTGAAACGGCCACAGCAAAACAGCGATGGTGACGACGTTCAGGAGAACCGGCGCTGCGGCGGCGGCGAAAAACCGACCGAGGGAGTTCAAAACGCCCCCCATCAACCCCACCAGCGACATGCACATCAAATAGGGGAACATGATCCGTGTATAGACAACAGCGACGTCGAATTTGTCCGCATCTTCTGCAAAGCCGGACGCCAGAAGATACACCAGCACCGGCGCGAACAACTCCGCCACGGCGGTCAGCAACGTAAGAACAAAGACAAGACCCGCCAGCACTTCTTCGGCGAAACGTTTCGCCGCCGCCTCCCCCTCCCCTTCGAGGGCGCGGGAGAACATCGGCACGAAAGCCGCCTGGAACGCGCCTTCTGCGAAGAGGCGCCGGAACATGTTCGGCAAACGGAACGCCGCGTTGAAGGCGTCGGCCCAAGGCCCCTCGCTGGCGCCGAGGACGCCGGCCATCAGCTGCTGACGCACAAGACCGAGAACGCGGCTCGCCATGGTAAAGCCGCTGACGGTGGCCAGAGACTTTAAGACGCTCACGTCCCGCCGCCTTCGCCGGCGTTCAACACCGACAGGACGCGCCGGCGCAGACCCTCAAGCCTGCGGGCGTTCGTGATTTTATGAGCCGGTACGTCTTCTATGTAAAAAACGTCCACGGCGCGCTCGCCATAGGTGGCGACATGGGCTGAATGAATTGTCACGCCCGCCTCGCCAAGCACCTCGGACAGCTCGTACAAAAGACCTGGGCGGTCGGCGCACTCGGCCTCGATAACCGTAAATCTATCGGACACAGCGTTTTCGATACGCACTTTGACAGGCACGTCGAACAAATCCGTGCGTGCGCCGATGCGGTCGGTGAACATGGACGGCCGCAAACGCAATTCTCCCCGTATCGCTGCGGCCAGACGCCCGCGGATCTCCTCAAGACGCCGGCTGTCATCGATCGGGGCGCCATCGAGATCCTGTATAACGAACACATCAGCCGCTTTGCCGTCCGCCGCCGTCACGGCCCTGGCGCCTCGAATGGACACGCCGCACGCAGCCAGGGCGCCAGCCAGCAGGCCGAACAACCCTGGCTGGTCATCGGTATAGATAAAGGCCTCTGTCACGCCGGAGCTCTCAACCGCGCTCACATCGATGACGGTGGCCTCGTCACGTTTTTGCGATTTCAAAACCGCCTCAACGTAACGCGCCAAAGCTTCGGCGCTGAATGCGCCCCAGAACGCCTCATCAAAACCATCGCACACATATTTAATGCGCTGACGCTCCGGAGCAGGACGGCCTTCAAACGCAGACATGACTTCGCGCCGGCGGGTCGCCGCCTGACGAGCGAAGGCGTCCGCCAGAGCCGCCTCTCCGCCGCCTTGCAAATACGCCTCGCAGGCCGTATGCAAATCCTGCAGCAGATGACGCATCCATCCGTCCCAGGATTGGGGTCCGGCAATCTTCAGACTACAGACAGTCACGATGAGAAGAAAACGCAATCGGGTCAGACTGCCCACGCTGGAGGCGAAATCGGCGACGCCTTTAATATCGGTTAAGTCCCGGCACTCGGCGACACGTGCAAGGTCTGCATGGCTCTCGACGACCCAGCCAAGAAGCACGGCGTCCTCCTTGGAAAGGCCGAACCGCCGCCCGATTCGTTCCGCCAGAGCGCCAGCGCCCGCCTTCGTTTTCCGCGGACCGCTGTAGCGCAAAACATGGAACAGAACAGCGAAATAGAGCACCGTTTTGTTTTCAATCAGCGACACCGCCTCTGTCGCGACCGGATGTTCCTCGCGTTCATCGCCCCGCTCGATCGCCGAGAGAACGCCGACCGCCCGGATCGCATGTTCATCAAGGGTATGGCTGTAAAACAAACCATAGCGCACGCGGCCGGCCAGGCGCCCGAACGCCGGAATGAAACGCCCTAAAACGCCAGTCTCGTTCATCAACCGCAGCACACGCTCCGGGTTTCGGCTTTGCGTCATGATGCGCCGGAAAATATCCTGGGCGTCTTCATCTCGTTTCAGATTTTTAAAGCTCTCAGCCGGCGCTTCAGCGATCGCCGCGAATGCGTTCGGGTGAATATCAAGATCATAGGCGTCCACCACCTGGAACAATCGCATAATATCAGACGGCTTTCGAATAAAAAGGCGGGGGCGGACAAAATCGACGCGCCCCTTCAAAACCCGAAGATTGGATTTGTCCCTGCGGATCGCATCGCTGGCGGCGCGGACCGACGCTCCGGGCTTCAGGGGCCTTTTCAACCCCTCCTCCTCCAACGCCGCGCTCACCCTGCGCACAAGCACGCCGACATCGCGGGCGACCAGAAAGTAATGCCGCATCAAACGTTCGGCGGCGGGCATGCCTTTGCGATCGGCGTATTTCAGGCGCCGGGCCACCTCCGGCTGTATGGCGAAGGTGAGACGGTCGTCAGGGCGTTTGCGTATGTCGTGAATATGGCTGCGCACCGCCCAAAGAAAATTTTGCGCCCGGACGAACCGGCGCGCCTCGGCCTTCGTGATGACGCCTTCGTCCGCCAGGGCTGGAAAATGCGAAGCGCCGAAAGAGGCCTTGGCGATCCAACGCAACAACTGCAAGTCTCGCAAACCGCCCTTGCCCTCTTTGACATTGGGCTCCACCAAATAACGCGATGCAACGGCCCTGGCGATGCGGGCGCCACGCTCATCGAATTTGGCGTCAACGAACTCCCCGCGCCGTCGCCGCACGAAGGCGGCGTCGACTTTCTTATGAAGTTCCTGGGCAAGCTCCGCCCCGCCGCACACCCGCCGGGCGTCGATCAACGCGGTGCGCGCCGTCATATCTTCCTTGGCGAACGAAATCGTGTTCGACATATCACGCACCGCATGCCCGACGACAAGGCGCAAATCCCACAGCGTGTAGAGAATAAACTCCACAAGCGGCGTCATCTCTTCTTCCGCACCGCCGCGTATAAGGAATAAAATGTCGACATCCGATTGCGGCGCCAAGGCGCCGCGCCCGTATCCGCCGAGGGCGATAAGAGAAAGTTTTTTACCTGCACGGGGGGCATCCGTTGCAACGGCCCCCACGCGAAACAACGCCGTCAGCGCTGCATCGTGAAACTTTGAGTAGCCGTGGGCCAATTTCAAAGGGTTTCCCCCGGCGCTGAGAGACGCCGACAACGTCATACGCGCCTCGTCAAAAGCCGCGCGCAAGCAGCCTGCAACCGCCGCGCGCGGATCGGCCGGCGCTGCATCCACAGCCGCCTTTAGCTCTTTGGTTAAGAACGCGGCGCTGGGCGCGGCCTTTGGCGGCGTAGTGGCGACGCTAAGCATCTTCGGCCAAAGCCTTTAAACGGTAAAGCGCGTCCAGGGCCGCGCGCGGCGTCATCTGATCCGGGTCGATGGACTTTAATTCTGCCTCCGCTGCGCTTTGTCCGGACGCCTCGACGGCGGGCGCGGCCGGCGGCGGCGCGGCGCTGAACAGCGGCAAATCGTCAATCAGTCTGTGTGCGCCCTTCTCGGCCCGGTCCTCCTCCAAGAGACGAAGCACCTCCTCAGCGCGCGCAACGGCGGCGGCGGGCAGCCCGGCCAGGCGCGCAACCTGCACGCCATAGGATCTGTCGGCGGGGCCGGACCGCACCTCATGGAGGAACACGATGTCGTCTTTCCATTCCCGAACCGCCATAGAGGCGTTTTTCAAGCGCTCCAGACGCTCCGTCAACGCCGTAAGCTCATGGTAATGGGTGGCGAACAGACCGCGGCAGCGGTTTTCGTCGTGCAGATGCTCCACGGCCGCCCATGCGATGGACAACCCGTCGAACGTCGACGTCCCCCTCCCGATTTCATCGAGAATGACGAGGGAGCGGTCCGTCGCCTGATTAAGAATGGCGGCGGTCTCCACCATCTCCACCATGAAAGTCGAGCGCCCCCGGGCGAGATCGTCGGCGGCGCCGACCCGGGAGAACATGCGGTCGACGATGCCGATATGGGCGGCGCGGGCTGGTACGAAGGCGCCCGCCTGGGCGAGGATGGCGAGACAGGCGTTTTGCCGCAAAAACGTCGACTTGCCCGCCATGTTGGGACCGGTGACGAGCCAGATCAACGGCGTTCCGTCTTCGGACAAGCTGGCGTCATTGGCGACAAAGGGCCCGTCGGAGGCCTTCTCCAAAGCCTGCTCCACAACCGGGTGCCGGCCGCCTTCGATGTGAAACGCACGACTGTCGTCCACTCGCGGGCGAACGTACGCCGCATCGTCGGCAAGCTCGGCGAGGCCCGCGGCGACGTCGAGGGCGGCGAGGGCTTCGGCCGCCGCTGCAATCGCCTCCTGGCGCGCGGCGACGTCTTTGACGAGCGCGTCGAACACCTGCAGCTCGAGGCCCACCGCCTGGTCCCGGGCGCGGGTGATTTTCGCATCAAGCTCCGACAGCTCCACCGTGGTGAAGCGCACCGCGTTCGCCAACGTCTGGCGGTGAATGAACGTGTCCGACAAAGGCGCGGACATCAGCTTGTCGCCGTGGCTGGCGGTGACGTCGACAAAATATCCGAGGACGTTGTTATGCTTCACTTTGAGGCTTTTAACGCCCGCAAGCTCCGCATACTTGGTTTGCAAACCGGCGATGACGCGGCGGCTCTCGTCCCGCAGCATCCGCGCCTCGTCAAGGCCCGGATGATACCCCTTGGCGACAAAGCCCCCGTCCCGTGCGAGAAAGGGTAAATCCTCCGACAAAGCCCGCGTCAGCATGTCGATCAAATGGGAAAAGCCCCCTGGCGCGCCGGCGGTGAGCGCCCCTGCCGCCTCGGCGATATCGGCGGGCGGCGGCGACAGTTGCGTCGCGCCGGCGATCTCCCGCGCCGCTTTGGCGCCCGCGCCAAGCCCGTCGCGCACCGCCGCAAGATCCCGAGGGCCGCCCCGGCCGAGGGTGAGCCGGGAGAGGCTGCGCGCCACGTCGGGGCATTCTTTCAACAGCGCGCGCAAGTTGTCCCGCAACGTCCGGTCGCTGAGGAAAAAGTCCACCGCATCGAGACGGGCGTTGATCCGCCCGGCGTCCGCCAGGGGCGCCACAAGGCGCCGGGCGAGCTCCCGGGCGCCGGGGCCCGTCACGGTGCGGTCCACCGCCGCCAGCAAAGACCCGGCGCGACCGCCGGTTTGGGTTTTCACGATCTCCAGGGAGGCGCGCGTCGCCGCGTCTATGGCCATGGTCTCGGCCCGGTCGGAGCGGCGCGGCGGCTTCACCGCCGGCAGCTTGCCCACCTGGGTGAGCTCCACATAGTCAATGAGCGCGCCCGCCGCCGCGGCATCGGCCTTTGAAAAGGCGCCGTAGGCGTCGAGGGAGGCGACGGAGAACATCTCGCAGAGCCGCCGCTCTCCGCCGATGGAATCGAACCGCGCCTTCGGCAGCGGGGTCTCCGCCGGCGCGGGCGTCAGATGCGCCCAGGCGTCGCCGAGGGCGGGCCCTGCGTCTTCGGCGACGATGATCTCTTTCGGCGACAAGGCCGCCATGTCCGACGGCAGCGCCGCTTCATCCGTACGCCGAACGTAAAAATCCCCAGTGGACATGTCGAGCCAGGCGAGCGCCATCTCCGCCCCGCCACGCAACACCGCCAGGGCCGCCAGGTAATTGTGCTCCCGCGCGTCGAGCAGCCCCTCCTCCGTCAAGGTGCCGGGGGTGACGTAGCGCACGATCTCCCGCGCGACGACGGCCTTGGAGCCGCGCTTTTTCGCCTCGGCCGGATCTTCGGTCTGCTCGCAGATCGCCACTTTAAAACCGGCCTTGATCAGGCGGGCGAGATAATTTTCGTAGGAATGGTGGGGCACGCCGCACAT
>JBCDBL010000111.1:0-14616 GCA_039183635.1 Pseudomonadota bacterium | reverse complement strand
GGCTCCATGTCTCGCGGCAGGGTGGCGTTGATTTTTTGGTGCTTGATATAAGGCCCGTAGCGGCCGTCCATGACGTTGACGGGGTCTCCGGTTTCCGGATGCGCCCCAAGCTCTCGCAAGGGTTTGGCGGCTGCGCCGCGCCCGGCGCGGGGGTTTGCTTTTTTCTCCGCAATCAGATCGACGGCGCGGTTGACGCCCACTTCAAACACATCCTCTACGGACGGCAACGTGGCGTAAATCTTTCCGTGCTGCACGTAAGGGCCGAAACGACCGATATTGGCGCGCATCATCTCCCCGTCTTCGGGATGCGGGCCGACGTCCCGGGGCAGGGATAACAACCGCAAGGCGCGTTCCAGGTCAATGGTTTCCGCGTCCCATCCCTTGGGCACGCCGGCGCGTTTTGGTTTTTCTTTGGACCCCTCTTCCGGTTCTCCCAATTGGAAGTAAGGCCCGAAGCGTCCGGCGCGCAAGGTGACCTCCTGGCCGGTCTCCGGGTCGACGCCGAGCACTTTCGGCCCCGATTGGGCGAGCGCGTCTGCGTCGGTTTGGGCGAGCTGGCGGGTGTGTTTGCAGTCTGGATAGTTCGAGCACCCGATAAATGCGCCGAAGCGGCCAACTTTTAAAGACAAGCGTCCGTCCGCACAGGCCGAGCATGTGCGCGGGTCGGAGCCGTCCTCTTTTGCCGGGAAGACGTGCGGTCCCAGGGTTTCGTTGAGAGCGTCCAGAACCTGGGTGATGCGCAATTCGGACATGCCCTCGACGGTGGCGGAGAATTCTTTCCAAAAGGCGGTGAGGAAGTCTTTCCATTCCGCCCGACCGCCGGAAATATCGTCGAGCTGTTCCTCCATGCCGGCGGTGAAATCGTACTCCACATACTTGCCGAAAAAATTCTCCAGGAATGCTGTGACGAGCCGGCCCTTGTCCTCAGGGATAAACCGGTTCTTCTCCAGGCGGACATAATTACGGTCCGACAGCACTGACAGGATGGAGGCGTAGGTGGAGGGGCGGCCGATGCCGATCTCCTCCATTTTCTTCACAAGGCTCGCCTCGGAATAGCGGGGCGGGGGCTCGGTAAAATGCTGGTCGGTGACGACATTGTCCACTTGCGCGGCCTGGCCGGCCTCAACCTTCGGCAGGCGGGCGCCGTCGGCATCGTCTTTTTTGGCGTCGTCCCGGCCTTCTTCGTAAAGCTTTAAAAACCCGTCGAACAGAACGACCGAGCCTGTGGCGCGGAGGCCGGTTTGTTTGTCAGCGGAGATAAGGTCGATGGTGGTGCGCTCCAGCTTCGCGCTTTCCATCTGGCACGCCATCGTCCGTTTCCAGATCAGCTCATAGAGTCTGTACTGATCCTCATCGAGGCCGCGCAGCGTTTTCGGCAGCCGGGCGAGGGAGGTGGGACGGATACATTCGTGAGCTTCCTGGGCGTTCTTCGCCTTGGATTTGTACATGCGGGGCGATCCGGGCACGTAGTTTGCGCCGAATTCAGAGGCGATGACGTCCCGGGTCTGGTGCACCGCCTCCGGCGCCATGTCGACGCCGTCGGTCCGCATATAGGTGATGAGACCCGCCGTCTCGCCGCCGATGTCGATGCCTTCATACAGACGCTGTGCGGTGCGCATGGTGCGCGAGGCGTTAAAGCCGAGCTTGCGGGCGGCCTCCTGTTGCAACGTAGACGTTGTAAAAGGCGGCGGCGGATTGCGCTTGGCGGGTTTGGCCTCAACGGAGCCAATGGTGAATGTTGCGGCTTCCACCTTGGCTTTGGCGTCAGTGGCTTTGGCCTCATTGTTGAGGGTGAACTTTTCAACTTTTTCCCCATCGAGGAGCGTCAGGCGAGTTTGGAAGGCGCCCGTGCCGGCGTTCGCGGCGGCAACGAGGGTCCAGTATTCCTCTGGCTTGAATTGTTCGATTTCCAGTTCGCGCTCGCAAATAATGCGCAATGCAACAGACTGCACCCGGCCTGCCGAGCGCGAGCCCGGCAGTTTGCGCCACAAAACCGGCGACAGGTTAAAGCCCACCAGATAATCGAGGGCGCGGCGCGCAAGATAGGCGTCCACAAGATCGCCGTCGATTTGCCGGGGCTGCGCCATCGCTTCTGTGACGGCTTTTTTGGTGATGGCGTTGAACGCCACCCGTTCGATTTCCACGTCCTTCAGCGCTTTTTTTGCTTTCAGGACTTCCAGCAGGTGCCAGGAGATCGCCTCGCCTTCCCGGTCGGGGTCGGTGGCCAGGATGAGCTTCTCAGCGCCTTTTACCGCGTCTGCGATGTCCTTGACCCGGGTACGGGACTTGGCGTCCATATCCCAGACCATGGCGAAATCCTCGTCGGGCTTCACCGAGCCGTCTTTCGACGGCAGGTCGCGGATATGCCCGTAACTGGCGAGGACGTGATAATCCGCGCCGAGATACTTGTTGATGGTTTTCGCTTTCGACGGCGACTCGACAATGACGACTTGCATGGGGCCTCAAAACATGGATGCGCCGCGCTGAACGACGCGGCGTCGACGGGCCGGGAAAGTGGGGAAGGGCGAGCCGCCTGTCAACCGCAGCGGCCATTCTAAACATAAACAACCTTTGGTTGAATATTTTAAAAGTCAAAACTTATGCTTGCGCTGACCCGTGCAATACAATTATAGGTACACTATAAAAGAGGCGAGGGCGAAAGCGAAACAACTTTTACGAGATATGAGAAAAAGGTGAATGATGTCTGCACCACATCCTGTCCAAGAGGAAGATTTCGGCGTTGTAGAAGTTCATGCGACGCCCCATCAAAAAGCTGAATATGTGCGCGATATGGCGCGGTCGCTGTCTGATATGGCCCCGGAAGCCGAGTTGAAACCCCTGCGAGAGGCGTTGTCCGTCGTCGTAACAAAGGCCGATGCGTTTCTCCACGGCAGGGCGTGAACGTCTTAGCCATCGTCGTTGCGCCGCCCGTCCACGCACAGAGCGAAGCGTCCGCCGGGGTGTTCCTCGGCGAGGTTGGTGAGCACAAGCTCCAGCAGCACGTCAGCAAGCACGCCGGGCGACAGGCTGCTTTCCCGCGCGAGCTCGTCCCGATGAACGGGGGTCGGGCTTAACAGATCCAGCACCGTCCGGCGGGCTTGGAAGAAAGCGTCCGAATCGGCTTCTGCGTCCGGCCCCTGGAAATCATCGTCCCAATCGGGCTCCCGCACATGGCGGCGTTGTTCGTCCAGTATGTCGAGAATGTCAGCGGCTGTTTCCGTGAGCGCCGCCCCGTCCCGAATTAAGCGGTTTGTCCCCTGGCATCGCGGGTCGAGGGGGGAGCCGGGAACCGCGAACACCTCGCGCCCCTGCTCCAAGGCGAATCGCGCCGTGATGAGTGTGCCTGATTTCGACGCTGCTTCGACGACAAGCACGCCGGCGGCAAGGCCGGAGATGATGCGGTTGCGTCTGGGGAAGTCCCGGGCTGTCGGCTGATAGCCGATGGGCCGCTCCGAAACGACGGCGCCCTGTTCTGCGATGGCGCGGTGCAGATCGCCATGCTCCGGCGGGTAAATGACGTCGACGCCGCCGGCGACGACGGCCACTGTTCCGGTTTCAAGGCTCGCCCCGTGGGCGACGCCGTCAATTCCCCGGGCGAGGCCTGAGACGACGACGGCGCCCGCCGCGCCCAACTCGCGGGCGATGGCGCGGGCCATCTTGCGTCCCGGCGCAGAGGCGTTCCGAGAGCCGACAATGGCGACGCAACGCTTTTCAAACAGATGCGGATGGCCCGCGACGCACAAAAGCGGCGGCGGGTCGGGTATGGCCCTGAGGAGCGCCGGGTAATCCGGTTCGACAAGGGCGACAAAGCGGGCGCCGATGCGGTCCGCCGCGTCGAACTCCGCCCGGGCGGCGTCGGCGCCGGAGATGCGCAACGGTTTTTTGCGGCCGGACTTTTGCGCAAAGGCCGGGGCCTTTTCAATCGCCGCCTGGGCCGAGCCGAATTTTTTCAAAAGCCGCAGAAAGGTCGCCGGCCCGATGCCCGAGGTGCGAATAAGGCGCATCCAGGCGAGGCGTTCGGCGTCGTCGAGGGGGCGATGTTCCATAGGAGCGGCTTTTCCGGTGATGTGGAGAGGCGTCATGAGATGAGAACATATCGTGCACGCTTGTTTGATATTTCTCAAGGACGAAAGCGCGGCGCTGCGCTCTTCTTGTGGAGAAGGTTCATTGAAGGAAGGAGTTTTCCCATGACCCCAGCAGAGCAAGCTTACCTCGCCATGGTCCTCGTCGCGTTTGCAGCGTTCGCTGCGACGTTGTTCATTGGATGGAGTCGCGCCCATTAAAGCGTTTGCAGGTCAAGCGTGTTCGGTTGACCGTCCGTAAACGCGTAAAAACAAGAGCTTAAAGCATCTACTGCAATTCGCCCTAAAGCATTTTCAGGCCAAGTGTGTACGGTTGGCCGTCCGGAAATGCGAAAAAAACAAAGACTTAAAGCGTCTGCCTGATTCCGATTGAAGAAGAGACGCTTTAAGCGTCTTTTTTCTTGGCGCCGATTTTCGGCTCCTCGCCTTTGAGCAGCCGGCGGATATTGTCCTGGTGCCGATAATAGACAAGCAATGTCATAAAGGCGCTTGCCAGGATGGCGGAGGGCGCGCCGAAGATGTAAATGTAAGCTGGCGTCAACAGCGTCGCGACAAGGGCGCTCAAAGACGAGATGCGAAAAACAAGGGCTGTGACGAGCCAGGTGGCGCAGGCGAGGAGCCCTGCGGGCCACGCCATCGCCAAAACCGTGCCGAGAAACGTCGCCACGCCTTTGCCGCCTTTAAACCCCAGCCAGATCGGGAACACGTGTCCTAAAAACGCCGCGCCGCCGGCCAGCGCTGCGTAGGGGCTTGTCCAGCCCAGCAAGGCCCCTGCGGCGAGAACCGCGATCGCGCCTTTGCCGGAGTCCAGGACAAGCGTGGCGGCGGCAAGGTCCTTGCGGCCGGTGCGCAATACATTTGTCGCCCCGATATTGCCTGAGCCGATTGCGCGGATGTCGCCGAGCCCCGCTGCTCGGGTGAGCACAAGGCCGAAAGGGACCGAACCGAGAAGATAGCCGCCAACGGCGACGGCGAGGTAATGCAAGGCGATGATCATCGGGTTTGTCTGTTGCGAAACGAAGCTGCGGGTTTGGGCTTTTGGATAGATGCGCTTTGCAGGAGGTTTAAGCGAGTTTTTCCGCGGCGTCGAGGCGCTGGGTGCTGAGTTTATCTTCCCACCAAAGCTCGCAGGTCCGGCGGCGCCTCCTCAAGGGCTTTTACGGTGGCCTCATACCCCGCCGCGACCGCCTTGTCGTAGCTGCGCCATTCGCGAATGTCGATGCCTTCAAGCTTTGGCGCGATGAGTAAATCCGTATGCGCTCTGTTCTCCCAGGGGTTTACATGGACCGTCGCGGAACGGATCAGAAGGCTGATGATGGGGGGCGGCTGCGATACTCCGTGCTCTAAAACCCATCCCAAGAAGTTCGGCGGGTCGACAAAGTCCGCCGGGTTCAGCCGGCCCTGACGCGCAACATCCACCGCGACGATGGGTCCTGTGTTTAAAGTTTGCATGACGTTTGTGGGCAGATTGTTCAACACCGCACCGTCCACAAGGACCCGTCCTTCCGTCGCAACCGGCGGCAAAACGCCCGGCAGGGCGATGGAGGCGCGCAGGGCGTCGCGCAAAAAGCCTGTACGGTGAACGTAGACCTCCCCGCTGACAAGATCGGAGGAGACGCAAAAATAAGGCGTGTTTAAATCTTCAATGCGGATATCTCTGAAATTCTCAGCCAGGCGTTCCTCCACCCGGCCGCCGCGGGTCAGGGCGACGACGGGCAGATTGTGATCCCCGAGGGGGTTTGACGAGACGAAGGCGCGCCGGATCCGATCGTCCATTTCATCGTCGGACCAACCGAGGGCGACCCCGGCGGCGATGATGCCGCCCATGGACGTGCCGCCTGCAAGATCGAAGGGCAGACCGAATTCGCGCAACGCCCGCACCGCTCCGATATGGGCGTAAGCCCGGGCGCCGCCGCCGGACAGGACAAGCCCCACGGACTTGCCCGCGATCACCCTTGCAAGGCAGTCTGCGTCGGTGTCCGTCCGCCAGCGGAACAGTCGAGCGGAATCGACGGCGTCGATCCATTCGGCGGGCGTGGCGGCGTCCGAGGCGCCGTATTGCATCAGCACAAGGTCCACAAGACGAAACCGGCGCGCAGGGGAGTTTGCGTCCGGCGTCATTGGCATCGGCTTTGAGGGCCGGGCGTCTCGTCGGGCGAACACCCACATCCTGTCCGCTTGCCTTAACGCCGTTCTATACCAGTCCGCATCGCCCATACGCACCGGCATGAGAACAACGTCATGCTTGTGCAGCACCGTGTCGAAAAACGCAGCGTCCTTGTCTTTGTCCTCCACCCCGATCACGGCGCAGCTGCGCCCCATCGTGTTCACCCGTCCGGCCAGGTCCCGGGCGAGGCTTTCGATTTCGATCGAGGGGGAGGTGGCGATCAAGGCGAACACCGTCGGGCGGGCGGGGTTCGCGCCGCGCCGCGCCGCCCGGGCGCGCAACAGCATAATGCGCGACAATTGTTGCATCAGCCGCGGATGGGCCCGGGACAGGCGGTGGAACGCCGCCTCCGGCACCCGCAGCATCTCCGTGTCCCGGAGGGCGTAGACGGAGGCTGAGTGCGGCTCCCCGGCGATCAGGGCCATCTCTCCGGCCGGTTCGCCTGCACCGATATAGCCGATCAGCTCCTCCGTGCCGTCCTCGTTCCTGCGGAACGCGGCGAGCCGCCCCGACAGGACGATATAGAGGGCGTCGGCCGCCGCCCCGGCCTCGAACAGCGCCCATCCGCCCGGCAGGGAGTACCAGTCCGCAGCGTCCTCGATTTCGGCGAGGGTTTCGGGGGCGGCGTTTTTTAAAAACGGTATGGCGGAGATGAGATCGATCATGGTCTCGCGGCGATTCTTTTTTAAGAGGATACGCGAAAACGTTTTGCAGAAATATTGACGTCGCCCCATTCGGCGATGGGAATCGAGCGTCCCGCGTCCCTGGCGTCGATGACGGCCCAGCCTGTCGCCCCAAGAAGAAGGCCTTCAGGGTGTATCGTTTGCGGCGACGGCGTTGTCGCCCGCAGGCGCACGATCTTCCCGCCGCGCACCGCATCGGCAAGAGCGGCGAGCCTTGGGTCGGTTTCCGCCGGCTGTGGCGCGAAGCGGAACCACCCCCGGGCGCGGTCGATTTTCTCCCGCACGGCGTCGGGAAAAGACTCCAGCATTTTGCTGCGCGCCCGCTCCCCGGAGGCTTTCAGGCCGATTGCCTCCAGTTCAGGCATAGGGCGGGTCAGGATCACCGCCATCGCCTCCGCCTCATCCGCGGACAGTCCTGTGAGGCGCGTGCGGTAGTTAAAGCCGAGCTCAATGCCCCCCTGATTGCCCTGGTGCGCTATGATCGGCAGCCCCGCCTCGGTGAGGGCGTCGACGTCCCGGAGGATCGTGCGCTGCGCCACCTCAAGCTCTTCGGCGAGCGCCGCACTGGTCATGCGACCCCGATTTTGAAGAAGCAGTAAAATCTGCAGCAGTCTCGATGCGCGCATAGCCGCCTCTCAAATATGACATAAGACGTCATATTAGCGGCGATATAACCCGACGGCCAGCCGGGCTGTTCCGGCGCACTTTGGAGATGAGACTTATGGCGAGCGTAACCTATGGCGGCGGGACGGAAGACGATCCGTGGATCTTAAAAACGCCATCTTTGACTTCAGAATATCAGGCTTGGCGCGTCGAGACGGCGGACCCGCCGGCGCTGGTGGTCCAGGTGGGCGCGACCCGGCTGTCCTATCGGTTGCGCTGCATCGACGATCTGGGCGAGATGTTGAGGGCCCATGGCGACTGGATGCCGCTCGGCAACGCCGATGAAGGCAAGCCGGTGAAGGAGGGAACGGTCGAGGCCTGGGCGCGGGATAAGGACAATCCGGTGGGCGGATATTACGGCTTGCGCAAAGGGTATCGCGGGCGATTCGCCAATTATGTGACGCCGGTGCTGGAGCTTTTGGGGGCTGTCGAATTGGAGCACAATGCGCGTAACAACCGCGTTCGCGCATTGTAAAATATCTTCTTTGAAAGGGGAGACAAAACATGTCGTACAAGGCCGTAATCGCATCGGCGTGTCTTTGCGGGCTCGCCGCCCTGTTCGCCGCGCCCGCCGCCGCAGGACAGGGCGACATGGCCATGGAACGGTATGAGGACGCGCAGATCAGCGTCGATATGCCCAAAGGCTGGGCAACCAGCCGCGTCATCAACAATCAGGTCCTCCTCATTCAAGAGGACCCGAACGACTCAGAGGCGTCGAATATTCTCTTACGCCGCTCGCCGGGCGTTGGACCCGTCGACCGGGAGACCGTGAAAAAATTCCTCAGCGCCCTGGTGGCCGGCGTGGTGGTGGACGACGGCGCTGCAACGCCGGCGGGCGGGGGCGGAGAGGTTTTGCTCTTCCGTCAGCGCGGGGAGGATGTACGCATCGCCATGGCGAACCTGCCGACGCGTGATAACGCCGAGACCATCGTCGCGTTTTTGGCGGCGACGGACAAAAGTTTCAAAGCGCTGGACGGCGTTGATTTCATTTACGAGATCGCCAGCTCTGTGGACGGCGTCGACGTCTCCGCCGTCGCGGCTGCGCCCGCCAAAGCGCAGCCCGCCGCAACGCTTGGAAATGAAAGCGGCGTGGTCGGCGCCTGGATCGTCTCAATGAAGGATCTCAATCTATTCTCCGGGCCCGTCAGCGTCGCCCTTGGCGGCGGCGCCACCACCGCAGAGGTCACCGCCAATCTTGGTCAGTCGGCCTGGGGCACGAAGCTGCAATATGAATTTTTTAAAAATGGAACGTACAAGGCGCATTACAAAGGTTTATCCGTTTTCGGCGTGATGCGCAGTGAAATCTCCGCCCTTGAGAAGGGGGGCTACGCGATGTCAGGCGGTGTTTTGACGTTGACGCCGTCAGGCTACACAGGAACGATTTCCGTCGGTCATCAGGCGAATGCGGAGAAAATGAACGAACGCAATCTTCCCAAGCGTCGGTACAAGGTTGGCCGTCAGGGGGACGCTATGGCGCTTGTGGGGCCGTGTGCGGATTTTCAGGTGGAGCCTTACTGCAAGAAAAGCGGCAAGCTGAATATGAGGGCGGTGTTTCCGTTAAAACGCACGCGCTAGACCGCATTTACAATTCTTCGAATCGTAAATGCGGTCTAAGTTTATCTTTTAACGCGCATTTTATTCACAAAACCGGTTCCCGCTTTTGTGAATGCGCGCTAGCCGGTTCCCAGGGCGTGCAGCACAGCCATTCGGGCGGCGACCCCCATCTCAACCTGCGTAAGAACGAGGGAGCGGTCCGGATCGTCTGCAAGGGCGCCGTCGATTTCGACCCCGCGGTTCATCGGGCCGGGGTGCATCACCTTGGCCTCGGGTTTCGCCCAGGCGAGCTTGTCGGCGGTAAGGCCCCAGTCGGCGAAATATTTCTCTTTCGTCGCCATCACCATGGAGCCTGCGGTTTCCTCCATACGCTCAATTTGAATGCGCAGCATCATGACGACGTCTGCGCCGGAGAGGCCTTCGCGCATGTCGGCGAACTGCGGCGCATCCGCCAGCGGCCCGCTCGCCGGCATGAGGTGTTCAGGCCCCACAAACCGCACATCTGCGCCCATTTTCGTCAGCAGGCGGTAATTCGAGCCGGCGACGCGGCTGTGTCGAATGTCGCCGCATATGGCTACAGTCAGCCCCTCAAGCCGTCCGAACGCCCGGCGCATGGCGAGGGCGTCGAGCAAGCCTTGCGTCGGATGTTCGTTGGCGCCGTCGCCTGCGTTTAACACTGCGCAGGACACATGGGCCGCAATTTCATGGGGCGCTCTTGCCGCCGAGTGACGCACCACCAGGAAGTCCGGCTGCATGGCGTCCAGCGTCTTGGCGGTGTCGATCAGGGTCTCGCCTTTTACAGTGGAGGAGGTCGCCACGGGCAGGTTCAACACGTCCGCGCCAAGCCGCATGCCGGCGATTTCGAAAGACGCCTGGGTGCGGGTGGAGTTTTCAAAAAACAGGTTGACGAGGGTCCGGCCGGTCAAGACATCGGCGCGTTTGACGGTTCGCCGGTTCAAGGCTGCGTAATGATCGCCGAGATCGAGAAGAGCGGAGATGTCGGCGGTGGAAAAATCGTCAATGGACAAAAAGTGTTTCGTCGCCATCAGCGGACGGTCGGGCCCTTTAGACGTTGTAATGTTTTCCTCGTCGCTCATCGAAGATCGCTATAGGACGCCTCATGCTCCAGGGCAAGTCGCACGTGACGGGCGCGTTTTGAAAGCGTGGCGGACAACGCCATATTTTCGCCGTAATAACCTCGCCTTTTTCGCGCTGATGCATCGGATGTCGCCTGGTGCGCCGAGAGCGCGCCTTGAATTCGCATTCGAGCCGATGAAAGGTATGGCTTATGTCTCTTCTGGAGCAGTTGACGGGCGCGGCACTGCAGCAAATGGCGGGCGGCGCATCGCGCAAAACGGGCGTTGACGCCGGACTTGCCGAGAAGCTGTTGCCCATGGCGATGACAGCGTTGATGGGGGGCCTAAAAAAGAACGCCTCGAACCCCGATGGCGCCGCCGCCCTGGCGAGCGCCTTGGATCGGCATGACGGCGGAGTTCTCAACGATCTCGGCGCTGTTGAAAACGACGATGTCGCTGCCGACGGGGAGAAAATCCTCGGCCATATCTTCGGCGGCAAACAAGGGGCGACGGAGCAGGCCCTCGCCAAAACCGCTGGCATCGACCAGGCCCAGATGCGCCAGATTCTCGCGATGGCGGCGCCTGCGGTGCTCGGCGCCCTGGGCAAGGCGAAACGGGACCAGGGGTTGGGGGCGGCCGACCTCAGCCGCCTTGTGACCCAGGAGACGGACCGCGCCGAAGCCGTAGCGGCGAACGAGCTTGGCGGTCTTATGAAATTCCTTGACCAGGATGGCGACGGCGATTTCAGGGATGAGCTGCTGGAAGCGGCGGGCAAGAACCTCCTCGGCGGATTATTCGGACGCAAATAGGCCGCGCGCTTTCTTGCGTCAGTTTAGAGCGTCGCCGTACTTGTCTTGCATGCGTTTTTCCCAGGCCGGCAGCATGTGATCGCGAATATGGGTTGCAATCATATCGGAGGCGTTAAAATGCGCGCTTTGCGAGGCGGGTGTCAGGGTATCGAGCGCCCAAATCATCTGAAGTTGGCGCAATTGCTCTTCCGCCGTAAAAGGCCCGATTGCAGGGAACTCCCCTTCATAAAAACGATAGACGGGTGAAGATTTATAATTTTCCAAGGCGACGGCGGACAGGACCGTTTTGCAGGCGTCTTGACTGAGAACGTCGCGCCAGGCCTCGTTATGCGCCTGTTTCGTTTTCGGTCCGCCATTGGCGATCTGTAAAACGTCATACAGATGAAAGATCCGATGACCGATCATTTCCAAACCGTCGGCGTCGTCGGTTTTCTCCTCATACGTCTCCAATGCCGAAAGCGGGTAGTCCTTTTCTAAAATGCAATCAGGCGGCAATGTTGTTTGTACCGAGAGTTCATAAAAGGATGTATCCCAGTCGTCTCGCGCATACGCGCCGCCGCCGCCGAGCCGCACCGCCAAAAACATAATCCGCCGCCGCAGCCAGTCGACGTTCTGGCGCGCCATGGCGCGGTAAAAAATCTCGTCGGCTTGCTTGCGTTTGCCGGGTTCGGCTTGGGCGTAGAGCCAATCGTGAACGATCGCCGCTTCGGCGTGGACGCCGAACGGATTGACGAACCAGTGGGCGAAATTCGGAATGGATGCGAAGTCCGACTTGAATTTTTCCGCCACGATGATGATCGTGCCAAACGGGGCGCCGTCATGGGACGTAATGTCGATATACGCCCAGCTTTCGTTTAAAACCACGAAGCGGCGCCCTTCCTGGCGCTCATCGCGGATGAGGCTGATTGAGGCTTGCGGGTAAACGACGCCTTCGGCCTCGTCGAAAATCGTTTCGTGGCCGGGCATTTGGCGCACCATGACCTCAGATGCGCCAAGGACGAGGATGACGAGGCCCAGGATGACGGCGGCGATCCATTTTCCGGCGCGGCGCAGGACGGCGGACAACAAACGCCATCCTGCAGAGGCGTACTCGAGGATGGATCGTAAGAGGGGGAGGAGCGCCATAAGGTGGACCTTCTCAATTACAGGGCTGGCGCGCCCGCGCCGCTACATCGAATCTTCAACGTAGATCTCGCCGTCCAAATCGTCGAGCTTGACCTGAAGGTGGGCGCGCACGTCCTGGACGGCCTGGTTGTAAACGGCGGGGCCAAGCGTCTTCAAAACCAGATCGAGCACCTCGCCGGCCTGAAAATCGGACAGGTTCTCGTCGAAGTCCTGTTCGAACAAGGATTGCAGTTTCCCAACAAAAGCAGCGCGACGATCCTCGCTAAGGGTGATGTCCATTTTAGATGTCCTTTGGCGCGTTCAGCGTATCGAGGGCGTTTTGAAGAATAATGGCCGCCGCCGTCTCATCGAGGCGTCGGGCGCGTTTTTCGGCTTTTACGCTGGCCGCGGCGAGGGCGTCTTCCGCCTCCGCCGTGGTCAGGCTTTCGTCGATAAAGGCGATGGGGGCATCGGTGAGAGGCTTTAGGTTTCGGGCGAAGGCTTTAACCGATTGCGCGCGGGGACCTTCGGACCCGTCCATATTGAGCGGCAATCCAAGGATCAGGCCGCCGGCGCCGTGGGCGTCCATAACCTCCAAAAGGGCGGCCGCGTCTTCGGTGAATTTCGTCCGCTTGAGGGCGCCAAGGGGCGTTGCATACTTCAGATCGGGGTCGCTGAGCGCAAGGCCGATGACGCTTTTGGAAATATCGAGCCCCATGACCCGTACGCCATCGCGCAAGGCGGATGTGAAGTCAGGGAGCGGGGTTTCGTAGATGCGTTTCGGCTGCGCCATAGGCATCGGTTAAGCGGCGTGCGGCGGCCTGTCAAACCTTGCGGTCGTGCGACTTGCGCGGCGCGGGCCCGCCTGCTAGCCCTAGCCGAATTCGCAAGACTTTTTCTGACAAAGAAGGAACAGGCCTGTCCCATGTCTGTCGATAAACAAACCGTGCAGCGCGTCGCCAAGCTTGCGCGCATCGCCGTGCCGGAAGACCGTTTGGAGCCGCTGGCCGGCGAGCTGAACGGCATTTTGCAATGGATCGAACAGTTGAACGAGGTGGATGTTGAGGGGGTTGAGGCCATGGCCTCCTCCGTCGACGCCGCCCTGCCGATGCGCGAGGATGTCGTTAACGACGGCGGCTATCCTGACCGCGTGACGCAAAATGCACCGAAGACGGAGGATCATTTCTTTGTCGTGCCGAAGGTGGTGGAGTAGCGAATGGTTTTCGCGAACCGTCATCCCGGACGCCGGTTCGCTCCAAAGCCGTATGGCTTTGGACAGCGAAACGCGCGATCCGGGATCTGGCGCCACGTCCGCCGGAATAAGTTAGGAACGATCCCGGATCTCACATTCGCGTTCCAAAATCCTGCCGGATTTTGGGCCTATGTAACGTCCGGGATGACGCTCCAGAGAGAATTGAGCATATGAGCGACATTACAGAATTTACGGTTGCGCAATTGCGCGGCGCCTTGAAAGACAAAAAAGTCTCCGCCCGGGAGACGGCGGAGGCGTATCTCGCCGCGGTCGATAAGGCCGGGGCGCTCAACGCCTATTCCCTCGCCACCCCTGATAAGGCCCTTGAAATGGCGGATGTGTCCGATGCGCGCATCGCAAAGGGCGAGGCGCGGGATCTTGAAGGCGTGCCCCTGGGGGTCAAGGATTTGTTCTGTACACAGGGCGTTGAAAGCGCCGCATCGAGCCGCATTCTTGAAGGTTTCCGTCCGCCTTACGAATCGACCGTAACGTCTTTCCTGTGGGCTGACGGAGCCGTAATGCTTGGCAAGCTGAATATGGATGAGTTCGCCATGGGCTCGTCAAACGAGACTTGCTGCAAGGGCGCTGTGATCAACCCGTGGCGGCGTGAGGGGGCTGAGACGCCGTTGACGCCGGGCGGGTCCTCCGGCGGGTCTGCGGCCTCGGTCGCCGCGCACATTGCGGCGGCGGCGACGGGCACGGACACCGGCGGCTCCATTCGTCAGCCAGCGGCCTTTACCGGCACGGTGGGCTTGAAGCCCACATACGGCCGCTGCTCCCGCTGGGGCATTGTGGCGTTTGCTTCTTCCCTCGACCAGGCGGGGCCGATCACCCGGGACGTGCGTGATGCGGCGATCTTGATGAAGTCCATGGCGGGCCATGACCCGAAAGATTCCACCAGTTCCGATCGGCCTGTGCCGGACTACGAAGCTGTGCTGGGCAAGGGCGTCAAAGGCCTTAAAATCGGCGTGCCGAAGGAATACCGCATTGACGGCATGCCGGGGGAGATTGAGACCCTCTGGCAAGAAGGGATCGCCTGGATGAAAGCGGCGGGGGCGGAGATTGTCGATGTCTCCCTGCCCATGACAAAATACGCCTTGCCGGTCTATTACATTGTGGCGCCGGCGGAGGCCTCCTCGAACCTCGCCCGCTATGACGGCGTGAAATACGGCCGCCGGGCGGACGGGGAGCACGACATCACCGCCATGTATGAAAACACCCGCGCC
>JBCDBL010000110.1:0-14715 GCA_039183635.1 Pseudomonadota bacterium | reverse complement strand
TTGAGATTCAGAGTTGTTCCGTCATCCCGGACGTTACACGCGCCCAAAACCCATAGGTTTTGGCGTGCGCGTGTTAGCGCCGGGATCTGTCTCAACGTGTCTGAAATCTGTTGCGCCAGATCCCGGATCGCTCGATTTTCTAACCAGGTCAAAGACCTGGAGAAAATCGGCGTCCGGGATGTCCGGATATATTGATGAATCTCAACAAGCCCTAGCGTGTCGCGCAAAAGCGGATACCGGTTTTTGCGCAATAGGTCGAACAAGTGTTCGACCGTCAAACAAAGGTCTAAGGCCTAATTGTCCACGAGGCCTCAGGACAGCTTGCGAATATCTTCCCGGGTCATCCGGCCTGGGACGATTGCAACCGGGATCGGTCGGGCGCCCAGATAATCCGGGTTGTGGGCAAGCGATTCAACGAGCGGCCCGGGGCCTTCCTTACTGTCGGACGCGCCAAGGACAAGGAGGAAGATGTCTTTATCCTCGCTGATTTGGGCTTTGATTTGATCGGCGCGACGTCCCTCGCGAATGATAAGTTCAGCGACCAGGCCCGCCTCCTCAAAGGCCCAGGCGGCATAACGGGCGAGGTGGTCTTCGGCGTCTTCGTAGGCCTCCGCGCGGATCGCGTCCTCGACCGACATCCAGTGCTCGAAGGATTGCGGCTCGATCATAAACAGGATCGATAGCCGCGTGTCGGAGTGCTTCGCCCGGCGTGCGGCGAACAACAGCGCCAGCTCGCTTTCCGGCGCATCGTCGGCGATGACGAGGATCTTGTTTTTGTGTTCCAGTCCGTTCATGCCATGAAGTGTGCAGGCATTGCGCGGCGGGCGCAAATTTCGAGTGCGCAGCTTATGAGGGTTCGCACCTGTGCAATCTTCTAAAACCAGGGCTTAAAGCCTTTCCAGGTCAAGTGTGTACGGTTGGCCGTCCGGAAACGCGAAAAAAAAAGACTTAAGGCGTCGCCCTGATTCTGATTGAACGGGAGACTCATTAGAGCCATTTGCGACTGCCCGGCTAAATCATGACAGACGCAGACGACCCTATGCTGGGCTAAGGCGTTTTCGGCCCAAATGCGCCGGTTGGTGCGCCTTACAACGGGCCATAATCAAAGGCGTCTTCGCGCGTTTACACTTGATAGGCTTACCGCGTCGGCGCCGGCGCCTCGCCGCGATAATCGTAAAAGCCGCGGCCCGTTTTCTTGCCAAGCCATCCGGCTTCCACATATTTCACCAGCAGCGGGCAGGGGCGGTACTTTGAATCCGCAAGACCGTCATAGAGCACCTGCATGATCGCAAGACAGGTGTCGAGGCCGATAAAGTCCGCTAACTGCAAAGGCCCCATAGGATGGTTGGCGCCGAGGCGCATGCCGGTGTCGATGGCTTCCACATTGCCGACGCCTTCGTACAAGGTGTAAATCGCCTCGTTTATCATCGGCATCAAAATGCGGTTTACGATAAAGCCCGGGAAATCCTCAGACAGCGCCATAGTCTTGTTAAGGCGCTCAACGATGCTTTTGGCTGCTTCGAAGGTTTCCTGATCCGTGGCGATGCCGCGGATCACCTCCACAAGCTGCATCACGGGCACCGGATTCATGAAATGCAGTCCGATGAATTTTTCCGGCCGCTGGGTCGCCGAGGCAAGCCCCGTAATGGAGATCGATGACGTGTTGGAGGCGATGATCGCGCCCGGCTTTAAAGCCCCGCACAGATCGGTGAAAATTTTCTTCTTCAATTCCGCGTTTTCGGTCGCCGCTTCTATGACGATATCGCAATCCCCAAGATCGCCGGTCGCCGGGCCTGCCGCGATCCTGGAAATGGCGGAGGCTTTTTCATCTTCGCTGATCGCGCCTTTTGCGATCTGACGGCTCATATTCTTTTCAATGAGATCAATGGCCGCGTCAATTCGGCTCGCCTCAATGTCGTTGAGTATAACCTTATACCCCGCCAGGGCGCACACATGGGCGATGCCGCCGCCCATCTGCCCTGCGCCGATGACGCCGATTGTTTTTATTTCCGCCATTTTGACCTCGCGCTGTCTGGGCCGTCTTTTTGTTGCACCGCAGTATAGGGCGCGATCCGGCGCGGACGCAAGACGTGACGGAACAATGACCGGCCGGACTTGGCTGCTCGGTTTACGCTCGCACAGGGGGCGCCTATAACGCTTGCAGCCTCTGGTCTTGAGAAAAGCTTGGAACATGGAAGAAATGGTGGAAAAGGCCCCGTTCGGACGCCGTCTTTCGGATTTCAATCTTGACGATGGGACAGGAGGCGAGGCGCGCTTGCATCCGGCCGAAGCGCAGCTTCTGGAGGCTGTGCGTAAGGGCGAAACCTGCATCATAGCCGAGGCGCGACCGGCCGATGAAACGGCGGACAATATTGTCCGCGCCGCGTTCGTGCGCTTCCTCGCCCTTGGCGGCGATGGCGCTGCGCCGGTTCACGAAAGGGGGGTGCGGCTTCAAGGGGCTTTTGTTCAGGGGGCGCTTGATCTGCAAGCATGCGAAAACCTGCATGCGTTGTATTTAGTCGACTGCTTGTTCAGCGATAAATTGATCTTACTTGACGCTGAACTGAAGATACTCAATTTGGGCGGGAGCTCGATAACAGGCCTCATCGGCGACAGGGTGCGCATTCAAAATGACTTATTTATGCGCAGGGGCTTTCAATCCCAAAAAGAGGTGCGTCTTCTTGGTGCGGATATAGGGGGAAATCTGGACTGCCAGGGCGGCGCTTTTCAAAATCCGGATGGATATGCATTGCTTTGCGACCGTGTACGTATTGGCGGCAACGCATTTTTGGTCAATGGATTTGAGGCTGCATCGGGCCTTCGGTTCACAAGCGCGACGATCGGTGGGGACGTCGTGTGCAGCGGCGGTGTGTTCCGTAATCCCGGCGGCATCGCAATCGATTTGCAAAAAGCTAAAATAGGCGGCGTATTTTTTTTAGAGGCCGACGGCAGGTCGCCTGAATTTCAAACGCTGATCGAAGGTCACCTCGATTTAACGGGCGCATCCATATCCGGCCTTGGCGATGAAAAACAGGCGTGGCCGCCGGTGGAGGTGGAGAAAAAAGATGGCGATACGGTCCAGTGCTACATTTATTTAAACGGACTTTCGTTTGATCGTTTCGGTTCATCTGCGACAATATCGATTGCTGATCGAAAAAGATGGCTGCAACGCCAGCCGTCTAAATACCTTTGCGAAGACTTTAAGCCGCAACCGTTTGAGCAACTCGACAGAGTTTATCGAAATATGGGTCATGACGATGACGCGCGCGAGATCATGGAGTGGAAACAGCGCCACATGATGCGCCGGCCGGTCCAGGGGTTCGGGCGAACCTGGCCATGGCAGGCGAGTCTGTTTCGGCTGTTGCGCTGGGCGTTTTATGAAAAACTCGCCGGGCATGGATTTCTTCTGCATCGCCCGCTTTTGATTGCCTTTGCGATTTGGTTCGGCTTTGGTCTTTTGTTCAGTTTCGCCGAACAAAGCGGGGCGATCGCGCCAACCAACCCGATATTGTATTTGAATGCGGAGATGAACGCCCTGTGCGAAGACCGTTGGACCGCGTGCGACCATCCGAAAATGCAGGCCGAGCACACGCCGTTCTACGCCTGGGCATACTCCCTGGACGTCTTATTGCCGATCGTGCCGTTGGGCCAGGATACGGCCTGGGCGCCTGTGGATGCGCCCGAATGGCGCATACGCGCCCCGTTTACGGATCTTTACGTACCAATTCTGCTCTGGGGGTATTGGGTTGAAACGCTTTACGGTTGGCTGGTCGGTTTGCTGCTTGTCGCAGTGATTACCGGCGCGCTTAATCGGCAGGAATAACGAACTCTTTTATTGAGGCGCCCGCAGCCGTCAAAGTTCTGAAGGTTTTATAACGCCCGCTCCAACCAAAATCGCAGCTCGGTATCTGAAGCGACGTCTGTAACGCCGAACAATGCGCCTGTGAAGACGCTCCAATTGTCTGCAATGTCGAAGCTCGTATAAGGGCCGATCTGGTGGCGCTGGTCCTCAAAGTCTGCGAAATCCGCAGTGGAGCCGTACTGGTTGAACATTTCAACGCCGACGGACGGTCCTGCATCGGTTTTCCAGTTCGCCCGCGCTCTTGTTTGCAGCAGCAGGCCGTCATCCGTATTCGCGCCAAATTCCGCTGAGACGCCGCCAATAATTCTGTAGCTAAAATGGTCTGTCACTTTGACGTGGTTCGTCCAGTGAACGGTAACGTCGCCAGGGCGATCTTCATCGCGCACGCGCAGTTCGAACCGTAAGGCGTGACGCCAGGCCGCACCGTCTTCGTTGAGCTGCCACATCAGCTCTGCGCGTGCGTAGTCAAAGTCGAAATCCTGGTCGTTTCGCTTGCGGCCTTGTGCAAGGATGCGCCAGCGCAAGTCGTCACTGATGGCGCGCTGGTAATGCAAACGGTGAGCGTGCGCATCGGTGTCCGGGTCATAACCGCCACGATACTGCAGGGAGGACTCGCCGTCGTCCACTGTCGGACTGAAGACGCCGCTGGTGTTCTGGGCGTAAGCGCTTGGCGTTGCAATCAAAGCAGCGACCAGAACCGTCCCGCTTAAGAGAAAAGCAATAAGGCGCATGTGCGGCCCCCATTTCAAAAACCCGTTACACATATTGAAATGGAAACGGCCGCCGGCAAGTCGCCGGCAGCCGTTTTTTGCAAAATAGCGAAACGCCGCCGAAGCGGCGGGCTTATTTTAAAGTGCGTCCTTCAACTCCGGCAGGACTTTAAACAGATCGCCGACCAAGCCGTAATCGGCGACCTGGAAGATCGGCGCCTCCTCGTCCTTGTTGATGGCGACGATGATTTTCGAATCCTTCATGCCGGCCAAATGCTGGATCGCGCCGGAGATGCCGACGGCGATATACAATTCCGGCGCGACGACCTTGCCCGTTTGCCCCACCTGATAATCGTTCGGCATATAACCTGCGTCCACCGCCGCCCGGGAGGCGCCGATGGCGGCGCCGAGTTTATCGGCGACCGGATAAAGATACTCTTCAAAGTTTTCCGTGGACCCCAGGGCGCGACCGCCGGAGATGACGATCTTCGCCGCCGTCAACTCGGGACGGTCGGACACGGTCAGCTCTTCGGAAACGAACTCGGAGACGCCTGGGTCGGCGGCGGCGGATACTGTTTCAACCGTCGCTGAGCCCCCTTCGCCGGCGGCGGCGAACGCCGTCGGACGTACAGTGATGACCTTCTTTGCGTCAGACGACTTCACCGTCTGCATGGCGTTGCCGGCGTAAATCGGGCGCACGAACGTATCGGGCGCTTCGACGGCGACGATCTCAGAGATTTGCATGACATCGAGGGCGGCGGCGACCCGGGGCAAAAAGTTTTTGCCCGTGGTGGTCGCCGGGGACAAGACCGCGTCATAATCCGCGGCGAGGCCGGTGACGAGTGCGCCCATGGGCTCAGCCATTTGTTTGGCGAGAGACGGATCGTCCGCATGGAGTACTTTGCGTACGCCATCAATCTTTGCGGCGGCGTCCGCGACGCCGGCGGCGCCTTCGCCTGCGACAAGAACGTCAACGTCCCCGCCGATTTTTGCAGCCGCGCTCACCGTTTTATGGGTGGAGTCGCCAAGGGTTGCGTTGTCGTGATCTGCGATGACGAGAATAGCCATTAGAGGACCCCCGCTTCATTTTTGAGTTTATCTACGAGGTCCGCCACCGTCTCTACTTTGACGCCGGCTTCGCGTTTCGGCGGCTCGGTGACTTTGACGACGGAAAGCCGCGGCGCGATGTCGACGCCGTAATCTTCCGGCGCTTTCGTATCGAGGGGCTTCTTCTTCGCCTTCATGATGTTCGGCAAAGAGGCATAACGCGGCTCATTAAGCCGCAGATCCGTTGTCACAATCGCCGGCAGGGACAGGGAGACTGTCTGCAGACCGCCGTCAACTTCCCGCGTGACAGCTAGTTTGCCGTCGGCGGGCTCAACTTTCGAGGCGAAGGCGCCTTGGCCCCATCCGAGAAGGGCGGCGAGCATCTGGCCGGTTTGGTTCGAATCGTCGTCGATCGCCTGTTTGCCGAGCACGACAAGGTCCGGTTTTTCCTCATCGACAACGCCTTTTAACAGCTTGGCCACGGCCAGCGGTTCGACGGTCTCGTCGGTCTTGATGAGGATCGCGCGGTCGACGCCCATGGCGAGGGCCTGGCGCAGTTGGTCCTGGGCTTTGTCCGGGCCGATGGACACCGCCACCACTTCTTCAGCGGCGCCGGCTTCTTTTAAGCGCACGGCTTCTTCGACGGCGATTTCATCGAACGGGTTCATGGACATTTTGACATTGGCGAGATCGACGCCGCTTTCGTCCGGTTTGACGCGGACTTTCACGTTATAGTCGATGACCCGCTTGACGGGCGTGAGGATTTTCATTCCCGGCTCCTTCAGGCTTTGGTTAAATCATCTTTTTGCGTTGCGGACGTTAGTCGCCTCCAGCGGTGATGTAAACGAGTCGCAACATCTTTTGCCGGGCGCCGCCGCAACCTGGAGGCGGCGCGCCCGGCGACAGGGCTTTCCTTTAGATATGTATCGGCGCGGCGTTCGGCCAGCGGTCGGCTATTCGGCTGCGGTCGCCGCGATAACATCGCCCCAAGAGACATATTTGAAGTTTTGGGTGCGCCCGCCGTCGTTTTCATCGTCCTGGGCGACGACGAGCCCCTGCTCGAAGCCTGGCCCGAAATCGCCAAGGGCGACTTCAACGCCGTCGGTTCCGGTCACGCCGTCAACGCCGTCGGCGTCCATGAACCGGACCCGCGCGGTCATCTCGTAAGTTTCAAGATCATAGAGAACAAAAGCGCTGTCTCCCTGGCTCGACGCGACAAGATACCCCCCCGTCGCGCCCGCGGGGGCGAGGGCGAGCCCCTCGACATCGGCGTACAGGGTCTCGCCGTCGATGGACGCGACCATACGTCGCTCCGCGCCCGCCGCCGCGGCCGCGCCGTAGCGCCAGATCCCGATCGTCTCCTCGCCGATGTAAAGCGCCCCGGTGCGGTCGTCCGCGACGCAGCCTTCGGCTTGGGAGCCTACGGAGAAGCGACGCGTCTGTTCAAAGGCGATGTCGCCGGCCGCATCGGCGACGAGGGAGAATTGCGCAACATCTCCGTCCTTATCGATGCCGACAACGGAGACGGCGCCTGTCGCGTCCTTGTACAGGCAAAGGCCGTAAGGGTCTTGGAAATCGGTGGGAATGGAGCCCGCCTGCGTCAAGGTCTTGGCGGCGCCGTCAAGCCAGAACAGGGCGATGGCGTCGTTCGTCCGGTCGCTGGCGGCGACCAGGGCGACCGGCGCGCCGCCGACGATGAAGCCGTCGCGCAAATCGACATTGTTCAACGACCCCGCCGGCAGATATTGCACAACCGCGCCTTTCATGTCGTAGACATAAAGGCCCGATTTTTTATCCGTCCCAAGAACAAGGCTTTCGGCCGGCGCGGCGGCGTTGCGCCAGATCGCAGGATCGTCGGCGGCATCGTCCTTTGAAGCGACGGCTTCGGTTTCAAGCACGACGGCGACCGGGGCCGCCGGCCCGAAAACGTCACCTGTATCAACGCCCCCGTCAGGAGCGCATGCCGCCAGGCTGAGAATGGCGTAGCCGGATAAAAAGTGTTTGATGGTCATGGTCGTATCCCCTTTATGGATCTATGATGTAAGCCGCCGGGTGTTTCGAGGGGCAAAGCTTTTTAAGGGCGAACCCTATAGAGCTCTTTCCGCGTTGTCCGCTTGAAATCGGGTTTGAGGCGATGATGCGCCTTCCAGAGACGATAAAGCGTGGAAACAAAAGGGCGCGCAATGGTGTCGCGCGCCCTCCCGTCAAGTTATAAAAAGCGCCTTAGAATGTCAGGCGTGCGCCGAGGATGAAGCTGCGGCCGAACTCGTCGTACTGAGACAAGCGGCTCTCGTCGCCGAAGTAGTAGTATTCGTCCTCATCCGTCAGGTTTTTACCTTCGATGTAAAGCTGCAACGTGTCGTTGACGTCGAATTTGGCGGACGCTTCAACGAGCAGGCGGTCGTCTGTGTACCGGTCGAGGTCTGCTTCTTCGACGACGTCAAGGTAATCGCCGCGATAGTTGGCGGAGATGCGCAAGTCCCAAGGGCCCTGGTCGTAGCCGAGGGCGATGTTCCAAATCGTGTCGGATTGTTTCAGGAACGGAACGTCGCGACCGTCCGGAAGCGTTGCTTCAGAGTCTGTGAGCGTCAGGTTGCCAGAAATCAAGAAGCCGTCCGGAAGAACCGGCAGGAAGTCGAGTTGCTGAACATAGTTGAACTCGATGCCGTAAAGATCTGTCGAGTCGACATTGATGAAGGTTGTGACTTCTTCAACCGTCGATAATTGTGTCGGCGTCAAAGAAGACAGGTTCACTGAAGCGGGAACGTCTGCAAGATCGAACGAAGCTTCATAAATGGCGTTGTCGATTTGCTTGTAGAACACGCCGACAGAAATGACGGAGAGGTTCGTTGGGTAGTACTCAATCGACAGATCGAAATTGTCCGCTTCATACGGCTCAAGATCCGGATTGCCGAGTGTGGCTTCGTCCTGATCGTCGTTCAAGGCTGCAGTCGGAGCCAACTCTCCGAAAGCCGGCCGAACAACAGCGCCGTAATACGCGAAACGCCCAATCAGGTTGTCCATGATGCTATACTTCACATTCACGCTCGGCAGAACGTTTGTGTAGTCATTGGAAATCGTATTAACGATAGCTTCTGAAGGAAGCGCACCTTCGAAAAATGTGTTGCCTGTCGCGTCCAATTGCGTGTTCTCAACCCGAACGCCGGCAACAATGCGTGCTGGGCCGATGTCGAAGGTGCCCATGGCGTAACCGGCCAAGATGGCTTCATCGATCTTAAAGTCTTCTGCGAGGCTGTCGAAGTCAGACGCCTCTTGGTTGACATCAAGGCTCTGGAAGAGATTGGCCGTCAAGCCGGCGTCCGGCCAAGCCGGCATCGGGTTCGGCAAACGCCAGTTGCCGATGAAGTCGCCGCCGACGAAACCGGCCAAGTTGACGTCTCCTTCTGTGAAGACTTTCTGCACGTCCCGTACTTTTTCACGGTCGCGGTATTTCACGCCGGCTTTCCAAACGACCGGCATGCCGAACAGAAGGGAATCGCGAGAAACGTCGAATTTCGCGCTGACTTCCGTGTCTTCGTTGACTGTGAACTCTTGCTCAAATTCATCGAGGTTATAGTTCGACGGGTTGAAGATTTCACCGAGTACGGCGCTGCCGGACAATTGCGGCGTTTCCGGCGTCACTGTACTGATGGTTAAATTGTCGGCGACGACATCCTGGATGTCTTCAAAACGGAATGTGACGTCGTGGTTGTCGCTGTCATCCTCTTCGGCGTAGGCGTACGCAACTTCATAATCGAACGTCCACAGATCCATCCGCGTTTGACCGCCAAGGGCGTAAGTTTGAATCTGACGTAGTTCGGCCCGTTGACGCACTTCCGCGTCGACTTCGTTGATCGGGACGACAGAGGTCGTTGCATCGATCGGCGCGCCGTCGTCAAGGTCTTTGTATTCGAACTTGTTCCGGATTTCGTCGTCTTCGTAGCGGTTGTAGAGGGTGCGAAGGTACAGATCCGTGCCTTCGTTCACGCGCCAGTCGAAGTTGGCGACAAAGCCGATCCGCTCTCGGTTCAATTCATACCAACGTTGCTCGTAATCGTCATTCAGGAAGTAGTGGCCTGTCGTTTCGTCCTGGCCCCAGCCGCCGGCTTCGTTGTTGTGCGCGTCAATATCAAGGCTCTGGTAGTTCGCGGACAACGCAACGCCAAGGTTGTCATTAAAGACGTTGGAGTATGTCAACGTGGCTTTTGGCGATGTCGTGTCTGTGATTTCGTTGTAACGGCCTTCCACTTTGGCGCGGATAAATTGGTCTTTACGGGAGAACGCGGAAATGGTTTTGAGGTTGATGACGCCGCCGAGGCTGTCGGCGTCAACGTCTGGCGTCAGGGATTTTTGAACTTCAATGGAGTCCAAAAGGTCAGACGGCACGCCGTCGAGCAAGACGCCGCGACGATCTTCCGGAGACGGCGTGCGCACGCCGTTGATGGCGGCGGCGACAAGGTCTGTGTTGATGCCGCGAATGGAAACGTAGCGCCCTTCGCCCTGGTCGTTTTCGATGGAGATGCCGGGAACGCGCGCAAGGCTGTCCGCCACGGTCGTGTCCGGGAAGTTGCCGAGGCCGTCGGAGTCGATGACGGATATGATCGAGTCGGAGGCGCGTTGCTGGTTGAGCGCGCCGGCTTGCGCTGCAGATGAACCGACGACGAGAACGTTGTCGATGAATGCGACATTGTCGCCCAGCACGAAGTTGAGGTCAGCGCCATTGCTGCTGATTGTTACGGTTTGGGAAACGTCATCTGCGCCGATATAGCTGACTGTTACAGTGTATTCGCCTTCTGGAAGGTTAGTGAAGCTGTACTCGCCGAAACGGTCTGTAGACGTGTTGCGGTCAAGTTCTGCAATCGTAACGATTGCGCCCTCAATCGCGGCTACGCCAGATGTATCTGTAACTTGACCGGAAATGCTTGTCGCATTGGCGGCAGTGGTGATTACAGAAAAAGAAGCGGCGGCAATAAGAGTGCGTCGCAAGGTTGTCGTACTATACGTCATATTCAAGGGGTCCCCTATCGGCGAAAGTAAAAAGTCCGGGGACCGATGCACCACAGAGATGACAGACTTGTGACGCTTTTGTTTCGGTTTTGCGTAATGCTCCAAGGAATGTTCAAGTGTTTCTCAACGGCAACGCAAGCGCTGTTAAGACGCAATCTGAACACTCCGCCATGCGCTTCCAGAGTTCCAGGCGATGACTTAAAATCGTCTGAGGCTCTAAAGCCTGCGTTGGTCGCGCCGGGGTGGCGGATCACCGGGCTCCGCTCATTCGCCCGGCGCCGCTAATCGGGTTTTGCGGTCTCTGACAACGCTTTGGCGATAAGCCGGCGGGCCGGTTCCGCGCTCCAGTCGGCGGGGCCGACTAGCCGGCCGACCTCGCGTCCGTCGGCGCCGATGAGCACTGTGGTCGGCACCGCCGCGTCGGCGCCGAGGGCGACGGCGAACGCGGCCCTGGGGTCGGAATAGGCTGCAAACGTTGTAATATCGAGACGGTCGAGAAACTCTTGCGCGACAGATTGCCCTTTGGCGTCGATGCTGACGGCCAGCACCCGGAACGGCGCGTCCGCGTAGGCGGCCTGGAGCCGGTCGAGGGACGGCATCTCTTTCAGGCATGGGGCGCACCATGTCGCCCAGATGTTGACGAGCAGCACGTCGCCTGCGAAATCCTGCAAGGCGACGGTTTCGCCTTCGGGGCTGAGGAACGGGGCTTTGGGCGCCTGCGGCCTGTTGGGCGACAGAACGAACCCCGCTGGCGCGCTCACCGCCGTGGCGGGTTTTTGTACGGGATTGCCTGTCGCGGAGAAGATCACGTATAGAGCGCTGATTGCGCCTATGGCGATAAGGACGGCGAGGAGCCGTTTGGGTGTGATGGCGTTTTGGACGTTCATGGGTTTAAAGCGCAAGATCCGCAAGTGAAGTTGAAAGCCGCAAGATGACCGACGCTGAAAACAAAGCGCCCGAAAAAGGCCAGCAAATGTGGGGCGGGCGCTTTTCCGAAACGCCCGCCGACGTTATGGAGGAGATAAACGCCTCCATCGACATCGACAAGCGCCTGTGGCGCGAAGATATCGCTGGCTCCAAGGCCCATGTGGCGATGCTGGCGGCGCAGAACATTGTCTCTTCCGAAGACGCCGCCGCCATCGCCAAGGGCCTTGACGAGGTCGCCGCGGAAATCGAAGGCGGGACGTTTCCGTTTTCCGCGGCGCTTGAAGACATTCACATGAACATAGAGGCGCGGCTGAAGGAGATTGTCGGCCCCGCCGCCGGGCGGCTGCACACCGCCCGGTCCCGGAACGACCAGGTGGCGACGGATTTCCGCCTGTGGACCCGGGGCGCCTGCGCCGCCGCTGCCGGTCGCATAAAAACGCTTCAGAAAGCCTTGCTGGCCCAGGCGGAGGCCCATGCCGGGTCCCTGATGCCGGGCTTCACCCACCTGCAGACGGCCCAGCCCGTGACCTTCGGCCACCACTGCCTCGCCTATGTGGAGATGTTCGGGCGCGACGCCGGGCGGTTTGAAGACGCCGCCAAACGCATGAACGAATGTCCCCTCGGCGCGGCGGCGCTTGCGGGCACGTCGTTCCCGATCGACAGGCAAGCGACGGCGGCGGCCCTCGGGTTCGACCGGCCCGCCGCCAACTCCCTCGACGCTGTATCGGCCCGGGATTTTGCGTTGGAGTTTCTGTCCGCCGCCGCCATCGCCGCGACGCATCTGTCGCGCCTGGCCGAAGAGATCGTCGTTTGGTCTTCGGCCCAGTTCGATTTCGTGCGCCTGTCCGACGCCTGGTCCACGGGATCGTCGATCATGCCGCAAAAGCGCAACCCGGACGCGGCCGAGCTCGCCCGGGCGAAGGCCGGCCGCATGATCGGCAATCTGAACGCGCTGCTGATTGTGATGAAGGGCCTGCCCCTCGCCTATTCGAAGGATATGCAGGAGGACAAGGCGCTGGTGTTCGAAGCCTTCGACGCCCTCGACCTCACCTTGCAGGCGATGGCGGGGATGGCGGAGAGCCTGACGGCGAACACGGACAACATGCGCGCGGCGGCGGGGCATGGGTTCTCCACGGCGACAGACCTCGCCGACTGGCTGGTCCGGGTGCTCGGAACGCCGTTCCGGGACGCCCACCACGTCACCGGCGCCCTGGTGGCCAAGGCGGAGGCGGCGGGCAAGGACCTCGCCGACCTTAGTCTAGAGGAGATGCAAGCCGTTGAGCCGCGCATCACGGACGATGTCTTTACAGTGTTGACGACGGAGGCGTCCGCCGCCTCCCGCACCAGTTACGGCGGTACGGCGCCTCAGAACGTAAAAGCGCAGGTTCAGGCCTGGAAGGAGAGATTGGCATGAAACAACGCATGGCGACGGTTGTCGCGACGGTTTTTATATTTTCAACGGGTCTTTCCGCGTGCGGAAAAAAGGGCGACCTGCTGCCGCCCCCGCCGCGCGAAGAGGCGGCGGCGGCTTTTTCAACATCTGATCACCCTCGCGGACGCGGGGAGCGTGCAATCAGCTGAGCCCCCATCTGTGCGGGATCGCCGGATAGAGATAAAGTATAAATAATGCATCACTTTTCATACATAGACGGCGTTCTCCATGCGGAGGACATTCCCTTAAGCGCCATCGCAGAGGCGGTGGGCACGCCCTTTTACTGCTATTCGACGGCGACCCTGAAGCGTCATATCGGCGTCTTTAAAGACGCCTTCGCCGGGGACGACGCCCTTGTGGCGTACTCGGTGAAATCGAACTCCAACATCGCCGTCATCAAAACCCTGGCCGCTGAAGGGGCCGGGGCGGACGTTGTGTCCGGGGGCGAGCTGAAGCGCGCCCTCGCCGCGGGGGTGCCTGGGGACAAAATCGTCTTTTCCGGCGTCGGCAAGACCCGCGAGGAAATGGCCGCCGCATTGGACGCCGGTATTTATCAGTTCAATGTGGAATCGGAGCCTGAGCTTCAAGCACTTAACGAGGTGGCCCTGTCCAAAGGCGTCAAAGCTCCGGTCGCCATGCGCGTCAATCCCGACGTCGCCGCCGGGGGGCATGAGAAAATCTCCACCGGCAAGGCGGAGGATAAATTCGGCGTCGCCTGGGAGCGGGCGTCTGAGATTTACGCCGCCGCCGGCGCCATGGCGGGGATCGACGTGCAAGGCGTCGACGTTCATATCGGCAGCCAGATTACCGAGCTTGCGCCCTTTGAAGCGGCTTTCGCGAAGGTGGCGGAATTGGTGAAGGCTCTGCGCGCTGACGGCCACGACATTCGCTGCGTCGATCTTGGCGGCGGTCTCGGCATTCCGTATGGGGAAGAGGAGACAACCCCGCCTCTGCCGTCGGACTACGCCGCCCTCATCCGCACCTTCACCGCGCCGCTTGGCGTGCGCGCCGTGTTCGAGCCCGGGCGGATGATTGTTGGCAACGCCGGGGTGCTGGTCTCCCGCGTGATTTACGTCAAGCACGGAACGACGCGGAATTTCCTGATCCTCGACGCCGGGATGAACGATCTGGTGCGCCCGTCCATGTATGACGCCTATCATGGCGTCCTTCCGGTGAAGGAGCCTGCGCCGGGCGTCGCGGAGGCGCCCTTCGATATTGTGGGGCCGGTGTGCGAGACCGGCGACACCTTCGCCCGGGAGCGTGCGATGCCGCCGATGGACGCCGGGGATTTGGCGGTGTTTTTGTCCGCCGGCGGATATGGCGCGGTGCAGGCTTCGGAATACAACACGCGCCCCATGGCGCCGGAGGTGCTCGTGAACGGCGCCGATTACGCCGTCATCCGCGCCCGTCCGAGCGTAGAGGAGATCATCGCCAGGGACGTCACGCCGGCGTGGCTTTAACAAGCGCCTGGAACTTTAACGCCATCAACGACAAGGCCTGATCCGGAAGTTTTTCCCTCGTAAAGCGAGGCGGGCTACCGCATATGAACTCGTGAATGCGGCCTCGGTCACCTCTCCCCGAGGGGGAGGGGGAAATGCTCCGCACCAAAGCCGATTTCCATCGTATGCCATAGCCTCCGCTTTACGGGGGAAGGAAAAGGAAGCAGCGCGCTTTCACGTCAGCGCGTCCTAACGCATGGCGACAAGGCTGGATGCGGACAGCCAGAGATT
>JBCDBL010000109.1:0-14971 GCA_039183635.1 Pseudomonadota bacterium | reverse complement strand
CCCCAAGGGACTTCCCACATGTTGGAAAGCGGGCCCAGAGGGGTCGCGGGCTTACCAAAAGCGCCTTTCGGGCGATTTTAGATCACCGCCGGTCGGGAATTGACGCAAGCCGCGCCTCACCCTGCCCCGAAGATCCTATAATCTGCGAACCTCAGTTCGTATGTCTAATATAATTCAAATGAAGCGTTGTGCAAATGCGGCCGCACGGAAGGGGGCTGGGGAGGTATCGCCGCTTAAACGGCGCAATACAGCATCAAGTGTTCTGTGATGTAAGTGAGTAATCACTTTTATTTTGAAGTGAATGCAAGAGTTTACAGGAGCAATTTCAAAATTTTGGCGATTTCTCGGCGGTATGCGATGTTAACGGGGCTCCGGCGGAACTGGAGGCGCCGCTCTTTTGGGTTCGCCAAACATAAGCATCGTTCGACATGGCAGGGTGGAGGCGCGGCACTCATGCTTGGGCGTACTTGTTTTCCCAATGATTCAGTCGCATGCGCTAAAGTCTTTGTTGTGCATTTGAGGCGGAAAACCGGTGATCTGCTTTTCCTGCAAAGCCATCCGTGAAGCAAAGAAGTCACTGACCTCCGCCTGGGACCGCGACAAGCGGTCCTGAATCGCGACGCGGCCTGCGATCTCCTGGCGCGCTTGGGGCAGGGCGATCGCATATGGAACATCTGATGCTCGGCGCGGCGCCGCGTCTCACCTCTCCCCATCGGGGAGAGGAAACGTGCCTGGCGTCGGGGCAGGTTTCTACCAAATGCGGTTGCCCTCTCCCGTTGCAAGTGGGAGGCGGCGGCGAGAGCCGACGGAGGGGGCAAGGGCGCCAACCCGCACGCCAGACGCCGCCTTTTCAGCACGAAGATCCCACGCCCCCGCCGGCCCGCGCGCCGCGCGGCCCACCTCCCCCGCATGGGCGGGGGAGGAAAAACCGCCAAACAGTGTCCATACGGATGACAAAAGCTCTGTGTCGAGCGGTTTGCCGACTACACTGTAGAACGCGTCCGATCCTCCACCGAAGATGGAGGTTTTTGACGAAATAAAGAAGTGATTAATCACTTCGAGAGTTTCGGACTTTTATTCGTACGCATAATTTTCAACAAGGGTCATCGTCATCCTGACGAACGTCAGGATGCGAGGGGCCGCCTGCTCTTAAGTATGCCGCTCCTCACATCCCAGCTTTCGCTGGGATGACGTGTTATCGTATCGATACAACATGCGCCCGAATAAAGGTCCGGCGATCTAAATTCTTCAAACGCTTTTTGTCGGCTGTGTGCGAGCCTCAAAGAGTATGGCGCTGGTCTTTTCGTTTGAACCAAAACCTGCTCATCATCCCCGGATCGGCGAACGCATCGAAGACTTTATCGCGCGGTCCACGGACCAGCACCTGCGCTTTGGCCGTCAATTCGTCTCCAGGCATAGGGTTCGCCTTTATTGAAATGGTGGCCGCACCCTTCGTCTGGCCCAAACCAATCCATACGGATTGACGTCACGCCGGGCTTAACGAAACGGCGGCTCGTCGAAACTTCTGAGCTTGCGGGAGTGCAGCGCCTCCGGCCCGTTGCGACGCAACAGTTCGATCGTCTCTATGCCGATTTTCATATGTTCCGAGATGGAGCGCTCGTAAAAGCGGTTTGCAGCGCCGGGCAGTTTGATCTCGCCGTGCAAAGGCTTGTCGGAGACGCACAGCAACGTGCCGTAGGGCGCGCGAAAGCGGAAGCCGTTGGCGGCGATGGTCGCCGATTCCATATCGACAGCGACCGCCCGGGACTGGTTGAACCGTCGCGCTTCGGATTCGTAGCGCAGCTCCCAGTTTCTGTCGTCGTTGGTGACCACCGTTCCGGTGCGCAGGCGACGTTTCAGCTCCGCGCCGCGATCGCCAGTGACGATAGAGGCGGCCTCGTTCAACGCCACCTGTATTTCCGCCAGGGGCGGGATCGGAATTTCCGGAGGCAGATCTTCATCAAGCACACCGTCGCAGCGCAAATAGGCATGGGCGAGCACATAGTCGCCAAGCCTCTGGGATTGTCTGAGACCGCCGCAATGGCCGATCATGATCCAGCATTGCGGGCGCAACACGGCAAGGTGATCTGTAATGGTTTTGGCGTTGGAGGGGCCGACGCCGATGTTAACAAGGCTGATCCCCGTCTTGCCCGGCGCCTTTAAGTGATAGGCCGGCATTTGGTGTTTGCGCCAGGGCGCCGCGTCAATGACCGCCAAAGGGTCCTTGGTGGCGGCGTCGACGGCGACATGGCCCGCCGCTGACAAGCCGGTGTAGAAATCGCCTGCTTTCAGTTTTTCAAGCCCGATTTCGACAAATTCGTTCACATAGCGATGGTAGTTTGTAAACAGAATATATTGTTGAAAATCGTCGGCCGGCGTTCCCGTGTAATGGGCGAGCCGTTGCAGGGAATAATCGACCCGCGGACCTGAGAAAAGGCTGAGGGGCTTTTCGTCTCCCGGTGCGACGGCGATCCCGCAATTGGCGAGCCCGTCGTCAATCCCGGCCAGGTCCGGGGTCGGGAACAGGCGTGCAAGTTCGCTCGGCGCAGGGGCATCGGCGCCGAACTGCGCTTCGATGTCAAGAACATACGGATAAGGAATTTCAGTAGAGCTGCGCCCCACCTCCGCTTCGACGCCATAGGCGTCAATAAGAAGTCCGATTTGTTCGATGAGGTAATCGCGAAACAGGGCCGGCCGCGCGATGGTTGCGGCGTAAACACCGGCTTCTTCAAATTTACCGTAGGCGCGCGAATAGGGGGGGACGACGCCGTCCGGGGCGTAGACAATGCGCAGTTTTGGATAACAAAAGGCGCCGCCGCCCCGGACTTTGTCATCGGGAAGCGTCCCGTGTTCGACAAAGGCGTTCAATGCTTTGCGCAACGCATCGGCGCTGTCGGCGTAAATCGCCTCCAGAGCGTCGACGGCGGCGGCGGGGGCTTTGAAGCGGCGCATGGAGCTTCGGTCCGGTTAAAGGTTGACGCGCCTACTCGTCATCACCCTTTTTTACGAACGTGACGGCGAAGAACGCTTCTCCGTCGAACAGATCGCTCGGCGCGCCGGCGCCTTCGATCATCTGAAACTTTCGCGGCAGGATGGAGCCTTCAATTCGATAGCCCCGCTCGGCCATTTTTCCGCGATGAAATTCCAACGCTGCGGCGGAGAATTCTTTGGCGATGATGGTGATGCGTTCCGGCTCTTGCGACATGCGAGTATTCCCATAAATCTTAAGCGTTGAGGGCGCGGCGAACGCCGCCTTGCGGCGCACTATGGAGAGCGGTTTTTGATTTGTCCATGGGCGCCGCCCGTCGCTGGAACCTGCAGGAGGCGCAATGCAGAAGCTTTTGATTTTTCTAGGTCTCGCCTTTCTCATCGTCGGCGTTCTGTGGCCGTTCTTCGGTAAGATCGGTCTTGGGCGCTTACCAGGGGACATCCTTGTTGAGCGAGACGGCGGCGCGTTTTATTTTCCGATCGTCACATGTCTGGTCGTGAGTGCTGTGTTGTCAGTCCTGTTCTGGCTGTTCGGCCGATAATCGGGATTAATCCCGCTGACAGTATTTTTCTGTTAATCTTCCGCAGCGCTTTTTGAACTTTAAGGAGAGGCGAGGGGTATGGCGACGCGATATGTGCTTGCGGTGGATGGCGGCGGGATCCGCGGTCTTGTTCCGGCGATTATTTTGCAGGCTTTGGAGGAGGAGCGGGCGCTTCTCGGTAAAAAGGGCTCTTGCGCCGATTGTTTCGATTTGATCGCGGGCACATCGACGGGCGCCATTGTCGCCGCGGGCCTGGCTGCGCCCTCTGAGGACGGCAAGGGCGGTTCGCGTCGCAATCCGACGCAATTGCGTGAGCTTTATATCAAGCGCGGCCCGAAGATTTTTCGGGGACGTCTTTTGTGGGCCCTCGGCCTTGGCCCTTTGAAGCAATTGTTCGGACCCCGCTACGCCCCGGACTCTTTGTTAAAGGTGCTTCAGGACGAACTGGGAACCGTCCAGTTCAAGGACTTGCCCCGCAACCTTCTGGTGCCGACCTATTCCATCGCTCCGCGAGAAGCGATGTTTTTGCATGGCGGCCCGCGTTACATTGAGATGGAGGGCGAAGGGACCCCGAACCCCTTCGGCGACATCGTGGTGTGCGAGGCGCTGCGAGCGTCAACGGCCGCGCCCACCTATTTTCCGCCGGCTGTCGTTCGCCACACCCAGTCCTCCAAAAAATATATCGGCATCGACGGCGGCGTTTTCGTCAACGATCCGTCCATGGCGGCCTATGTGGAGGCGCGTAAGCTGTTCGGGCGGGAAGACGATATCATCGTTGTTTCTCTCGGCACAGGTCAGCAGACGGAGGACTATCCGTTCGCCAAGGCCCTGGGGTGGGGGTTTGCTGAATGGATGAGCCCCATCGCGCGCATCCGCACGCCCTTGCTGGGCGCTATGATGCACGGCCAGACCCGCGCCGCCACGCACCAAATGGGCAAGCTGCTCGGCGAACGGTTCTTCCGTTTTGATTTTAAATTGGGGTCCGGCCAGTTGGGCGAAGCGGTTTCGGAATCTCTGGACGACACATCGAAAAAGAATTTAAAAGCCATCGAAGAGACGGCGGAGATGCTGGTGGCGCAGGAGCGGCCTCGCATCGCCGAGCTTGCCGCGCTTTTACCTTAAGCCGCCCGGCAGGTCCGACTCAAGGGGGCAGAGCGGCGATGAGGCCAGACTGGATCGCAGGCCACGCCGCTCGCCGGCGCGCTGTCTGCAAGTCGCGCCAAGCAAGGAGGGGCTTACGGACCCCATAGATGACATAAAGCATTTAAGGGTCGCAGTCGGGATAAGCGACCACGCCGATGGCGCAGCGATGTGCGATCGACTGCTGGCGTGCGGCGTTGAGAGCTTCACGGTGACCCAGACCATCGAAGGCGTTTTGGAGGCGTGCCAGGAGGCTGAACCAGACGCCTTAATCCTGGGGTTCGCCCTTGACGGCGCGCCCTCCGTTCAAGCGATACAGACGATCCGGCGCGGCGAAAAGGGCGTCAACGCCTTCTTGCCGATTATCCTGACGAAATCCAAAGCCACCGCCAAACTGGTGCATGCAGGCATGGACGCCGGCGCCCACGAAGTTCTGTCCCTGCCGGCATCGCGCGACGTCATCGGTCGGGTTCTGCACAGGGCGGTCTTTGTGGGGCGGCCGTTTATACGTGAAAGCTCTTATATCGGCCCGTGCCGACGGCGTCGTCAGCTTGACGGTTTCGGCGCTGAACGGCGCAAGGCTGCATGGCCGGGGTACGTCCATGCAGCCCATACAACGTATATTGATTGATTGCGCCTTATTGCGTCGCCGCTTCAGGGCGTTGCTTTTTCATGCCGTCAAAGGCGGCCCAAACGCCGTCGGCGCCGTGCCATTCGCCCTTGGTGGCGCCTTTGGAGTATTCGGTCGCCCGCGCCTCGAAGAAGTTTGCGTGTTCGACCCCGTTTAAAATTTCCGTCAGCCACGGAATCGGATGCTTTTCAACGCCATAAATTTTCGGCAGATGGAGCTGGCCGAGACGCCAGTCGGCGATATAGCGGATATAGGCTTTGATGTCCTCCGCCGTCATCCCTTCCACGGGGCCCATCTCGAAGGCGAGGTCGATGAACTTGTCCTCAAGACCGACGACAGTGCGGCAGCAGTCGACAATGTCGTCCTGCACGGACTTCGTCACGCAGCCGGTCTCCTGCGCGAAGGCGTGGTAGAGTTTCACCATCCCCTCGCAATGGAGGCTTTCGTCCCGGACCGACCAGGAGACGATCTGGCCCATGCCTTTCATTTTGTTAAATCGCGGAAAATTCATCAGCATGGCGAACGATGCAAACAGCTGGAGACCTTCTGTAAAGGCCCCGAACATGGCGACGGTTCTGGCGATGTCTTCGATCGTGTCGACGCCGAAGGCTTGCATGTAATTGTGTTTGTCCGCCATCTCCTCATATTCGAGGAAGGCGGAGAATTCAGACTCCGGCATGCCGATCGTCTCCAACAGGAGCGCGTAGGCGGCGATGTGGATGGTTTCGATATTGGAGAACGCCGACATCATCATTTTGACTTCCGTCGGTTTGAACACTTGCGAATAGCGCTCCATGTAATTGTCGTTCACCTCAACGTCGGACTGGGTGAAAAAGCGGAAAATCTGAGTGAGGAGATTGCGCTCCGCATCGTCGAGCTTGGCCGCCCAATCCTTGCAATCCTCGCCCAGCGGCACCTCCTCCGGCATCCAGTGAACCTGCTGCTGGCGCTTCCAAAAGTCGTAAGCCCAGGGATAGCGAAAGGGCTTGTAGGAATGGGACGGCGTCATAAGACCGGGAAGCGGGCCGGCGGGCGCGGCGTCGAGCATTGGAGGCTCCTTACAAATGATAGAATGATAAGAGAAACGGATCTTTAGAGACCTTGATAGAGATACTATATCTAGTGTTGGATGCTGGCAAGACCCCAAGGTGTGGCGTTTTTTGCGGCGTTCGGTCGCTCTCGCGCGTTTGTGAAAAAAAGCGTCTCGACATCAACGGCTTAAGCACACAAATTTTTTGTGCTGATTTTTTAAAATAAGGAGCGTTTTATGCGCCGCATGAGATTTTCCCTGTTCGCCGCAGTCGCGCTCACTGTCGCCGCCGTGTGGACCGGCGTGACAGGAGAGGAGCCGGACCCGGCCGCGGCGCCTGTCGATGAGGGCGCCGCCTTCGTCGTGCTCGCGGGCGGGTGCTTTTGGTGTGTGGAGGCCGATTTCGACAAGGTGGACGGCGTTCTGGACACTGTTTCGGGCTTTTCGGGCGGCGACGTGCAAAACCCCGGCTATAAACAGGTGACAGCCGGCGGCACCGGCCACAAGGAGGTTGTGAAAATCGTCTACGATCCCGATGTCGTCAGTTTCAGAACGTTGATCGATTATTTTTTCCGTCATGTGGACCCCCTTGACGCCGGTGGTCAGTTTTGCGACCGGGGCGAGGCCTATAAAACGTGGATTTTTGTGCAAGGCGAGCAAGAGCGCGCCGCGGCCCAGGCGGCGAAGGCCGATGCTGCGCGGATATTAGGGGCGGACATCGTCACGCCGATCGAAGACTTCGCTGCATTTTATCCGGCAGAGGACGATCATCAGGATTACTACATGAAAAACCCGTTGCGGTATAAATACTATCGTACGGCTTGCGGGCGGGACCGGCGCGTCAAGGCGCTTTGGGGTGATGCGAAATCGTGAAGCTTGACGCCTACGATGCGTTTTGCGGCGCGCTGCCCCACGCGACGTTGTCGGTGCAATGGGGCGGCGCCCATGTGTGGAAAATCGGCGGTAAGATGTTCGCCGCCGCCATGTGGCCCGATGGTGATGAAAGCAAGCCGCCTGCGGTGACGTTCAAGGTTTCCGATATCGCCTTTGAAATGTTGAAAGATGAGGCGGGCTGCCGTCCGGCACCTTATCTGGCCTCCCGCGGCATGACATGGATCCAGCGCACAGACGCCCGCAGTCTCAACGATGCAATGTTAGGCGACTATATCAAAGAAAGTTACCGTCTTGTGGCGGCGGGGCTGACGAAAAAGCTCCAACGGGAATTGGGGCTTTTATAAAGCTTATCTTTCGCCGCCCGGGGTCCACAGAACATCGCCCGGCCCTTCGGCGTTCACGGCGCGGCAGGCGACGAACAGAAGATCCGATAAACGATTGATGTATTTCAACGCCGCCTGTGAAACGCCGGCGCTATCGTCGGCGGTAAGGGCGATCATGCGACGTTCCGCCCGCCGGCAAACCGTCCGTGCAAGGTGCAGGCCCGCCGCCGCTGGCGCCCCGGCCGGCAGGATGAAAGATTTTAACGGTTCAAGATCAGCATTAAGGGTGTCGATGTCGCTTTCCAGCCGGGCCACCTGGCTTTCGATAATACGCAACGGCTCGTAGCCAAGGTCCTCGCCCCTGTCCGGAGCGCAAAGGTCCGCCCCGAGGTCGAAAAGATCGTTCTGTATACGCTTTAATATGTCGTTGATGCGCTGGTCCGCGGCCCCTCGCCCAAGCGCGCCGCGCGCAACGCCGATTGCGGCGTTGGTTTCGTCAACCGCGCCAATCGCTTCAATGCGTGGGTGGGTCTTGGCGACCCGTTCGCCCGTGCCAAGGCCGGTTTCACCGCCGTCGCCGGTTTTGGTGTAGATTTTATTCAGCGTCACCATAAAGGCGTCTCCCGGACCTTAACGGTTCACGTGCCGGATTGCGATCGCGCCCAGATAAACAACATGATCACAACGAGGGCGACCGCCTGAAGCCCGACGCGCAGGCGCATCAGCTTGTTCGAATGCTCCTTGGCGAAGGTTCCGCCTTTGGCGAGAGAGTAAAGGCCAAGGCCAAGCACGCCAAGGACGGCGGCGAGGGAAAGGGGGATGAGAAAAAACAAAAGTCCTGATGCGGCTTCCATTTTTGTATGTCCTTTGTCTATGTTCAAGCTATAGCGGACCAGTCGCCCACAATATCTTTTTTACTTAAGTCCTTGGTCCAGCTTTTTTGTCGGATTTGCGTAATGACCTAACGCTTAAGCAACAATAATTTTTAGTCTTTCTAATATAGAGTTTCGCACCGGTACAACCAAACGCCTTGGTCACAAAATTGCAACCTTCCTGGTGTTACTGCTTGCGGGGGACTTGTGAATTTGTATAACGCGCGCGGGCAGGCGCCCACTAAGAGTGTTAGAAATGCTGGGAAAAATCAGTTTCTGTTCGGATAAGGCCGGGGGTGGCTATGTTAAGCGATAATATGTTTGTAAGACGCATGTTTTCCGATTGGGCGCCGCCGGAGCCGTCGGGCAAAGTCAAATTTATAAATGCGACATTAAAGAAACTCGGGTTTTGGGTGCAGCTCCAACCGCCGCTTCGCACAGGCGTTATGACGAATGTGGAGCAGCGCATGAACATGTACCACTTGCTCTCCCAGGTTCTGGCCTATGGCGTTGAAGGCCATGTGGTGGAGCTTGGCTGCAATGAGGGTCAGTCTGCGTGTCTCATGCGTCGAATATTGAACAGCGACGAAACGCCGCGTGAATTTCACGTCTATGACAGTTTTGAAGGGCTGCCCGCCATCGCAGATAAGGATGGGGATACGCATTACAAGGAAGGCCAAATGGCGGTTGCAAAGGAGCTCTTGCTGTCAAACTTTGCGAGCCAAAACCTTGAGCCGCCGATTATCCATGAGGGATGGTTTGACGACACCTTGCCCAACGAGCTGCCGGGCTCGATCGCCTTTGCACATCTGGACGGTGATTTTTACGACTCGATCAAGGTAAGCCTTGAATATGTCTACCCGCGGCTTTCGAAGGGCGCCATTTGCCTTATCGACGATTATGCCGATCCGGATCTCCATGATGGCTGGAACGATTTGCCGGGGGTTAAAAACGCGTGCGACGAGTATTTAGCCGATAAGCCGGAGGCTGTGGAATTGCTCTACGCCGGCGGCATGTCTCACGGCTATTTTCGTAAAAAATAATCGGCGCCTGCTGTTTGAAGCCGGATCATTATCGTGTTCTGGGAAGCTGCGTTTTGGCAGGCCCCAAATACGCGTTAGACGGCCTTCGTCTGATCCCCATCGCCTTCAACGCATCTAGGGCCTCGTGGACAATTGAAATTATTCCGTCATCCCGGACGCCGTCCGAGGCATGCTCGAACTGCTCCAAATCCGCCAGGGTTTGGCGCGCAAACCGAGCGATCCGGGATCGGGCGCTCCACGATCCGGCCTCATGGAGGCAGATCCCGGATCGTTCAGTTTGCCAACGAAATCAAAGATTTCGGACAAACTGACGTTCGGGATGACAGGAAAGAAAACCTAATTGTCCGCAGGCCTTAGAACACGTTTGCGATTCTTCGAATCGCAAACGTGTTCTAAGTTTTAGTTTTAACGCGCATTTTATTACAGTGAGCCGAGACGAGCGGCGAACGGTTCCCGCGTTTATGAATGCGCTCTAGCGCTTCGGACTTTTATTCATACGTATAATTTTCAACAAGGGTCATCATCATTCTGACGAACGTCATGCCCAGGGGGCGCTTGCTCTTAAGTATGCCGTCCCTCACATCCCAGCTTTCGCTGGGATGACGTGTTATCGTATGGATACAATATGCGCACGAATAAAAGTCCGGCTACCTAGCGCTGCGGCAAGCGGTCATTTCTCATTTGCAATGGTTTTTACCTCATCTGGCCGCAGGCGCATGATCGCCAAAACGCAAATGATTGCCGGTACGCCGGCCGCTGCGGTCAAAAGGAAAAATGGCGCATAGCCGCCTATATCTGCGGTGTTCGTTGAAAAACCGTCGACAATGGCGCCGGAAAATCCTGAGAGAAATTTTGCGACGATACTGAAAAAAGAGCTGAAAAGCGCATATTGCGTCGCTGTGAACGCTGTGTTCGTCAACATAGACATGTAGGCGATGAGGGCGGTTCCGGCGAAACCGCCCGCGAAATTTTCAGCTGAGATTGCAAGCGTTAAAGCCCACACAGCATCGCCTTTTCCAGCCAGCCAAACATAAAGTAAATTTGTTGCGGCACTGACTATGACGCCGACCAGGAGAGATGGCATAATTCCTGCGCGCGCCACGGCCGCACCTCCCGCAAAGGCGCCTACAATACTAATCCATATTCCGTAGACGGCGGAAACGGTGGCGATTTCGCTAAGACTGAAGCCTAAATCGATATAAAACGGCCGCGCCATAATGCCGAGAGCGAAGTCCGGGATACGGTATGTCGCGATGAGGGCGAGCACCACAATCGCCGTGGCGCCGAAACGGCTGATAAAATCTGCAAACGGCGCCACAACGGCTGCCTGAAAAATTTGCACCGCGTTTTTGATTGCATCGGCGGCGCCCCGGGCGGGCGGCGGCGGAGCGGATGGTGCGGCCTCGCCCACAAGGGGAGACAATATGGCCGCCGCCATACCGACCCCCACCAGTCCCGCCATGGCGAGATACGCCGCCGTCCAATTGGCGAAATCGGCGATATAAAGGGCGAGGGCGCCCGCTGCGATCAGGCCGAAGCGATACCCGAGTTGGTAGACCGCCGCCATTTCGCCCTGCTCTGATTTCGGAGCAGCCTCGATCCGCCAGGCGTCGACGGCGATGTCTTGGGTGGCGGAGCAAAACGCGGTTAACACGGCGAACAGGGCGATTGGAACAACGCTTACGGATGGATCTGAAAACGCCATGCCCACGAGCCCCAACGCGATGCCGCATTGGGCGAGAAGCATCCAGGCGCGGCGGCGCCCGAAACGGTTTGCAAGCCAAGGCAGGCGCCAGTGGTCAAGCAGCGGCGCCCAAAGAAATTTAAAGCCGTAGGCAAGGCCGATCCAGCTTAAAAAGCCGATGCTGGTGCGGCTGACCCCGGCCTCCCGCAACCATGCGGACAGTGTTCCGTAAATGAGCAAAAATGGCAGGCCTGCCGAAAAACCGAGAGCCAGCATAAGGAGCATTTTCGGCTTGCCATAGGCCTTAAGAGTGTCCGCCCAGGTATGTTTATTTTCAGCAATGCGCGCGCCCATGTTGTTTGTCCGATAGCGTTTTCTGGGATGGCTGACGACGTCATGCCGAGTTCAAAATAACCTAAACCGCTTTGTGGCGTGGTGGCAAAACGCGATTATCTTGTCGCTGCGTTATGGGCGCGAGATATGTTGCGATGGTTGGCCCCCGCATTCCGGCCTCGGGACCAGTGCTGCAGTTTCGCTTCCAGCTCCGCCGGGTCGAAGGGCTTTGACATGAAATCGTCCATCCCCGCGGCGATGCAGTTTTCCCGGTCCGATTTCATGGCGTTTGCGGTGAGCGCGATGATAGGGATGTCCGCCACTTCGCTGGCGAGAACCCGGATGCGCCGGGTCGCCTCAAGGCCGTCCATTTCCGGCATGTGCATATCCATCAGGACCACGTCATAGGGCGCGCTTTTCAAGGCCGACAAGGCTTCTTCTCCGTTGCCGACGACGTCGATGTGATGACCGCCGCGCTTTACGAGGGCGGTGGCGAGGACAGCGTTGATTTGGTTGTCCTCGGCCAGGAGCACGCGTAATGCGCCTATGCTTGCGGTTTTCTTGTCCTCGTCCGTGTCGAGGCGGGCGGGCCGCGCCGGCGCGGCGATCACCTTGTCGTCGAAGGCGAGAATGCGTTCGATCAATGTCGATTGGCGGATCGGTTTGATGAGATATCCGTCGAAGCCGGCGTCCCGGAACGTATCGAGGCGCCCCCGGGCGGCCGGCGACAGCAGCACCAGGGAATCGCCGGCTGCCTTTGTCAGCTTGTCGCCGGTCTCCGCCGCGATATAGATGTCGCACAGAAGCGGCGCGTCAGGGTGGCGGGCGAGGGCGTCGAGGGTCTCTTCAGGCGAGGCTGTGGCAACGGCTTCGGCGCCTGCGGCGGCAAGCTGGCGCAAGGTGACGTCCTTGAGAATGTCCGACCGCGTAGCAACGATGGCGGTGCGGCCTTTGAGGGGCGGGGCGTATTCGGGCCGTTCGGTCTCTGCGACGCCCAGGGTGATGTCGAAGGAAAAGTCGCTGCCCTGGTGCGGCGCGCTTTTTAAAGCGATGTCGCCGCCCATAGCGCGTACGATGCGCTTGACGATGGCGAGGCCGAGCCCTGTGCCGCCGAACTTGCGGGCGTGGGAGCTGTCGGCCTGGCTGAACTCTTCAAAGATCCGCGATTGGGCCTCCTCGGCGATGCCGACGCCGGTGTCGCGTACGCGAATTGTAAGGCGCGCCTCGTTGTTTTTAACAGGCCCGGCAAGGCCGATATAAATGGCGACGCCGCCGCTTTCAGTGAATTTCACGCCGTTTCCGGCGAGGTTCAAAAGCACCTGGCGCAGCCGCGCCTCGTCGCCGATCAGTTTGCGCGGGGCGGCGGGGTCGACAAAGGCGGCGATTTCAACGCCCTTTTCCGCCGCCTTCGGACTTAACAGCTCGGCCACGCTTTGAACAAGGCCAGGCAGGTCCAGGGGAAGGGTCTCCAGCTCGAATTTTCCGGATTCCAGTTTTGAGTAATCCAAAATATCGTTGATAAGACCGAGCAGCGCTGACCCGCTTTCCCTCACGGCCTCCGCATAGGTGCGTTGGCTGGCGTCTAAGTCTGTACCCAGAAGAAGACCCGCCATGCCGAGAATGCCGTTCAGCGGCGTGCGCATCTCGTGGCTCATGGTGGCCAGAAACAGCATCTTGGCGTCATCGACGCCGGCCTTGGGCAACTGCGCCGGCGCGCGCGCGCCTTCGTCGGTAATGTCGCGGCCGGTTGCAACGTGTACGATTTTTTCGTCCACGTCGATGTGATCTTCGCGCCATTCAATAAGGCGCGGTCCCGTCGTTGTTTCAATTTGCGCAGTAAAGTGGCCCTTAAGGGCGCCCTCGCCTTCCGCCGGCGCCAGGGTGAACCGTTTGCCCCGCCATGCGGCGGCGTCTCCGTCAAAGGTGTTGAGAAAAGCTTTGTTAACGAACAAAATGCGCCCGGACGCGTCTCGCGCGACGATAATGTCAGGGACGGCGTCAAAAAGGGCGGACAGACTAAAACGCATACAAAGGGGCCGGGCTTTCTGCGAGGCTTTAGATGCAGTTTGCCCGATCAACCTTTCGGCCCCGTAAGGAAAATTGGTAAATTTTGAACGGCCGGTTTTTAACCAAAGCGCACGAGGACAGCCTCGCCGCCCATAGGGCCTCTCGTTTTTTAAAGCGGCGTCGCTGCGGTTGGACTGAGAGGATGCTTTAAATCTATAGCGCTTGCATGTTTCGGGGGCGGCGCACTAACGATCCGCGTCGTTCGCACTCCCGTTGTCGTGTCTTGTCAGGCCGGGCGCTTAAAGCGTGTTTTGCGCAAAAGCGTCAGATCCGACGGGCGGGGGCGTGCGATCCGGTCCGCCGTTTTCCCGATAGCTAAGCGCCTCAGCCACATGGCGGCGGGCGACGCCTGTCGCGCCGTCAAGGTCGGCGAGGGTGCGCGCAACCCGCAAGATGCGGTGATAACCGCGTGCAGTGAGCCCCATCGCCTCGGCGGCGCGGGAAAGGAGCGCCTTGCCGGCTTCATCGGGCGTCGCCGCCCGCTCCAACGGACCGTCTTTCAGGCGCGCGTTAAGCCCGTCGTCGACGGCGCCGGCCGCGGGCGTTTCTGCCTGCCGCTGCGCCGCGACCGCGCGATCCCTTTGCGCGCCCCGCGCCGCCGCCACCCGGGCGGCGACCTTCTGCGAGGTCTCGCCGTTCGCCGGCAGGGCGAGGTCGGCGGCGGTCACGGGCGGGACATCCACATGCAAGTCGATGCGGTCAAGCATCGGCCCTGAGATCCGCGCCCTATACGCCGTTTCGCATTTCGGACCCTTGGCGCAGGTCCGCCCCGACGCCTTGCCATAGCCGCAACGACAGGGGTTCATGGCGGCGATCAGCTGAAACCTTGCGGGGTAGCGCACATGGGCGTTTGCCCGGGCGATCATGACATCCCCGGTCTCCATGGGCTGGCGCAGGGAATCGAGGACGGCGGCGGAGAACTCCGGCAATTCGTCCAGGAACAAAACCCCGTTGTGGGCGAGCGAGATCTCCCCCGGCTTGGTCTTAAGCCCGCCGCCCACAAGGGCCGCCATGGAGGCCGAGTGGTGGGGGCTGCGGAACGGGCGGGCGGGGCTGAGGCGGCCGTTCTCCAAAAGCCCCGCCATGCTCTGGACCATGGAGACTTCCAGCATTTCCTGGGGCGACAGGGGCGGCAAAATGCCGGGCAGGCGTGCGGCCAGCATCGACTTGCCGGCGCCCGGCGGGCCGCACAGCAAAAGATTGTGACCCCCGGCCGCGGCGATTTCGAGGGCGCGTTTGGCGGTCTCCTGGCCTTTGACGTCGGCGAGGTCCGGCGCCGGCGGGCCTTCCAGAAGCGCGCCGGGGACGGGGGGCGAGAGCACCTGGGTTCCCTTAAAATGATTGACGAGCTGAATCAGCGTTCCCGGCGCCAGAATCTCAGCGTCACCCCCGGCCCAGGCGGCTTCCGCGCCGCAAGCCTTGGG
>JBCDBL010000108.1:0-15476 GCA_039183635.1 Pseudomonadota bacterium | reverse complement strand
GTCAGCAAACATTTTCAGTTTGTTCACCTCCGTTACAATCATCTTACTTTTTCGCGAGTCGGACTTAAAGCAACGCCAATTCAAGCGGAATCGCTCCAACGATTTAAATATATGGCGTAACGCGTTTCCGGACGGCGAACCGGATGCCACTTCGCCTGGAAACGCTTTAAGACCTTGGGAAAACTGTCCTAAATAAGAACAGCATGCGCGTCTCCGGTCCTTCAGGGCGGCCGGAAAGCCGCCACAACGCGAAATGCACAACGGCGTATGTCGTCGCACCAAGCGCCGCGAGCACAGCAAGGCGCATCAACGCCCCTCCGCCGCCGCCAGCTTCGGGGGCGACAGCCAAAGCAGGGAAAAGCGCCGCCGTCATCGCCGCAGACGCGATCAGCGAGCGCCAGATGCGCCGGGCCGCATCGCCCCATGTCGCGCCGGTCACGCGGTTCATGATCGTGGTGTCGATGATCGCCTGGATGACGCATCCAAGCGCGAACCCGGCCGCGGCCCCGTAAAGGCCGTAAAGAAACAGCCCGCCTAAAAATACGGCGATGCGAAGAACCGCGAAAATCACCCCGCGCCAGGCGTAAAGCTGCATACGCCCCGCGGTCATCATCACGGCGTCGAAATTGGTCGCGATCGTCAAAACGGCGAACCCGGCGCCGATCATCTGCACCACCGGAACAGCACCGTCCCATTGGGCGCCGAGCAAGGCGCGGACAGCGTCCGGTGCAACAATGGCAAGACCGATCCCCGCGGGCAGCGCCAAAGACGTGATCAGCGCAAGCGCCTCCAAATGAGCCGATTTCAGCGCCTCCCCCCGCGCCGCAGCTTTCGCCAGGGCTGGAAACAGCGCCTTGTTCACCGGATAAATCATCTCATTCGTCGGCATAGCAGCGACGCTGCGGCCGACGGTGAAGACGCCCACCGCATCGGTTCCCACCGTTTTTTGCAGCAAAATAGCGTCGAATTTCACGGACAGGGAAAAGGCGGCGCGCCCCAACGTCAGCCACCCTGCGAAGGAAAAAAGGTCGCGCCATCGCGACAACGTCATGCGCGGTCGAAACGGATGGGCAGCGTAGGTGTAGCCCGCATGCCAAAGCTCCGCCGCCAGCACGCCGAACAGAAGCGCCCAATAAGATCTCAAGCTGACAGCAAGAGCGATCGTCACGAGGATCGACAAAAATTTGCCGATAACAACGGCGCCGAACTCATAGGAGAACTTCAAGGATTTGGAATAGTCGACAAACCCCGTGTTTCGCGCGCAACTCAAAAACGCGATGGCGGCGACGGCGTAGAGCATCGGCCCTAATCGCTCATCCCCAAGCCCCGAAGCGATGGACGGCGCTGCGGCGACAATCCCGAAGGCGAATACGGCCCCGCGTATAAGGTTTAAGGTCCACGCCGTGTCGTAAACCGCCCGCGGCGGGTCTTTTTCCCGGATAATATAAGACTCGACGCCAAAGGCGAAAAAGCTTTCAAATAAGTACCAGAGCGACATGGCCAGGGCGACAAGCCCATAGTCGGCGGGGGTGAGGATGCGCGCCGCAATCGCGGTGCTGACAAACCCCAAAATCCGCACGATGACGCCCGCCCCCAGGGTCCAGGAAACGGAGCGCGCCGCCGCTGCAAACAAGCCCGCACTGCGAGGGGCGTCATCAGTCATGACGCAAAAGACCCGTATCTTGCCAATCTATGGAACTAAGCCGCTGAAGATGTTTCATGGAAAAGGCCCAAACGACGAAGCGCGCTTTCAAGGCGCTGAAGCTTGGCTGACCAGCTGTAGGACCCTTCCATCAACGCCCTTGCATTTCGCCCTAATCGCTCCCGTTGATCTGGATCGTCGAGAAGATCCAAAACAGCATCTGCGAACGCCGGCCCGTCGGACGCAACCTCAAGATGGACGCCTGCGGACGCCTCAAGCCCGAGGGCCCCGTCCGGAGTGGCGATTACAGGGCGCGCCATCGCCATCGCCTCAAGAACTTTATTTTGGATACCTTGCGCGATTCGCATGGGCGCGACAGCAATGTCAGACGCAGCGATGTACGGACGAACATCTGGGACCCGGCCGGTAACGATGACGCCGGGCCGGGCCGCAAGCGCCGTCACCTCGGCCGCAGGCCGCGCCCCGACAATGTAGAACTGCAGCGCAGGATGGCGTCTACGGAGCGCGCCCAGCACCTCCTCCGCGAACCAGACGACGGCGTCGACATTCGCCCAATAGTCCATAGCGCCAGTGAACACGACCTTGGGGCCGGCATCGCCGGCTACCGACTGGAAAGCCGCATCCGGATTGAAAAAGTCCGTATCGACCCCATTGCTCACCCAATCGATTTTATCCCGGGGCGCCCCGGCGCGCGCGGCCAACAGCCGGGCCTCGGCTTCGGAAACAAAAAGGCTGACATCCACATTTTGAGAAATCGCGACTTCGGCCGCACCCAGGCGCTCCGCTTCGCGCCGATAAACGTAAGACATCGGAAACGATTTGCGCTCAGCGTATTTGCGCCATTTCTCCGAGTCCGCATCGACAAAATCGATAATCCGCGGTCGACCGGGGGCGGCGGGCTCCAGATACGGCGCCATCGCCGAAGAATAAACAAACTCCGCCGCCAGAGGCTGCGCCCGCACCGCGTCAACCCACCGGCGCATCGCCGCGCTTTTGTAATAAGGCATGGTCAACGGCGCCCCGGAGACAAGCCCCGTCAAGCTGCGGGCCCGGGCGAGAAGGGGGTTCAAGGCCTCAAAATGCGTACTGGCGCATTTTTTTTCTAAAAATTCTGTGTACGCCCAGTCATCTGGATCGTCAATAAAACAGCCAAGGTGAACGTTAAACCGTTCTGCAAGAAACTCCAGCAAGCGCCAGGAGCGAATTTTGTCTCCCTTATCCGGCGGATAGGGGATGCGGTGTACAAGGAGGAGGACGTCGTCCATACACCCTCACCCAAGCTGGCTGGCGACGATAGGGCCGAGACGGTTCGCCAACGCCAACGGCAGGCGCCGCCAAACATTCACCATCAAGCGATATTTCGGGTTCATGGGATTAACATCCGGCGCAGCCTTGGCGCGGATGAGCTTGTATTGATAATGCAAGGGTTCCGGCTCGAAGCCCCAATACGTCTTGTAATCGAACGCGCCCGCCCCGTATTTGCTGCGGCCGAAGTCGAAAACCGTCGCGCCCCTGGCCGCCGCGCGGCGCATCAAGGACCAATACTGATAATCATAGGCGTGCAGCGCCCGGGCGGCCGGCTGCGCGCCGCCGTAATAGGGCAGAACCTCGTCCTTAAAGAAAAAACTGGCGAGCCCGACGACAGGACCGTCCGGACCGCTGATCACCGAAAGCTCCATATCGTCCCCAAAAGCGTCCTTCAAGTTTCGGATCAGGGACACGGGAAACACCGGCGTGCCAAGATTGCGGACGCTTTCGGCGTACAGTGCGTAAAATACGTCAATATCGGCATCGGCATCGACGGCGAGCGCCTGGTTTTTGATGCCCTTGCGTACATCCGCGCGTTTTTTGCGCGGGATCATTTTCAAGTTTTCATCCTCGTCGGCGGGAATCTGTTTGCGAAACCCGGCGTAGACGTCCTTTTTCGTCACCCACCCGTCAAGAGCGGCGTCAACGAAGCGCATTTCCACGCAATCGACCTGGTTTTTTTCTCCGATATCGACCGCCGCCGCAGCGAGGGCCTCGCGGGCCTGCGCATCCGCCGCCAGCACGCCGCCGCCGACAGTGAAGGCTGTTGAAATCAAAGATTTTCCGAAGATCGGGCTTTTAACGAGGTTCAGCGGCAACACCCCGGCAACCTCGCCGCCGCGCATAGCGATAAGGGAGCAGTCTTTGTGCCCATATGTGCGCTCGATAACGCCGGGCCAGGCGGCGCGGTGGAAGAACACCGCGCCCGGCGCTGCATCCACAAACCTGTCCCAGGCAAGTTTGTCCCGGGGCTCAACACTTCGGACCAATAGCGGCGCCGTCGCCGGAGCGTCGGACGCGCTCTTCGGCGTGAAGGCTATGACGTCGGCATCCCTCGCCGCTTCAGCCATCGCTTTTTCTCCCCTAAAACTTAACCGCGCCCTTGAAACATGGCGCGCGACCGTCTTCAACACTTTAAACAGCCTTAACGAAATTATGTGTCTTAGACGTTAAGTAACCGGCGAAACATGGCGGAACGGCGGGAAAAGGACGCCGGATTTATGACCTCTGACGAAAAAATCAATATTCTCACATTTACGACGCTTTTTCCCCATGCCGGACAGCCGAACCACGGGGTTTTCGTCCTGAACCGTCTTGCTAACCTTGTAAAAACACAGGCCGTCGCCGCGACGGTCGTCGCGCCGGTGCCCTGGTTTCCGTTCAAGTCTGACCTGTTCGGCGCCTACGCCAAGTTCGCCCGCGCAGAGCGCAGAGCGAACGCCCGCGGCCTTGACGTCCACCACCCGCGATACCCTTTGATCCCCAAAGCCGGCGTCTTCGCCGCGCCGCAGCTTTTGACCCGCTGGGCTCAGCCTTACGTGCGAAAGCTCGTTCGCAACGGACTGAAGGTTGATCTCATCGACGCCCACTACGCATACCCCGACGGCGTCGCCGCCGCCGCAATCGCCAGGGACATTGGCGTTCCCTTCTGCATCACCGCCCGCGGCACAGATGTGAACTATATTCCCCAAAATTTCCCCGGCCCGCGGCGGAAAATTTTGGACGCGCTCTCAGCAGCCGGCGGACTTATCACCGTAAGCGACGCGTTAAAACGCAATCTGGAAGATCTCGGCGTACCGGCGCAGAAAATCCGCACCCTGCGCAACGGGGTTGATCTGCAGATGTTTCACCCTCCGGAAGATCGTGGAAGCCTCAGAAAAAAGCTGAACTTTACCCGCCCCACCCTCCTGTCCGTCGGCCATCTTATCGAGCGCAAGGGCCATTACCTGATTATCGAGGCGATGAACGACCTGCCGGGCGTCGATCTGGTCATCGTCGGGGACGGTCCTGACGAAGCAGCTTTAAAACACCAAGCGGCGGGAGCCGGCCTTGCGGGCCGCGTGCGTTTTGCGGGCCGCATCTCCCACGAAAGTCTGCACGAGTATTACGGCGCTGCAGACGCCCTCGTCCTCGCCTCCAGCCGGGAAGGTTGGGCGAATGTGCTTTTGGAGGCGATGGCTTGCGGCGCTCCCGCTGTCGCCACCCAGGCCGGATCGGCGCGGGAGCTGATTTCAACCGACGCGGCCGGCCGTATCATCGACACAAGGGACGCCGACGCGATCGCAAAAGCCGTTAAGGGTCTTCTGGACGCGCCCCCGGATCGCAACGCCACGCGGGCCTATGCAGAACGCTTCAGTTGGGAGGAGACGAGCGCCGGGCAAATGGACCTCTTTAAAAGCATCCTGGCGGACACGCCGCGCGGTAAGGTTGAGACAAGCGCATAGGTTGCAGGCGTTCGCATCGACAAATTGTATTTAGGGGTTAACCTTTCGTCGCTTTTGTTCCATTACCGCACGATGTCAAAAAAAAAGCCGCATGGCGCGGTATTTGAGTGTCGAGAGGCGTCGCGCTTTCATTCAGCATCTTAAGAGAGAACCATGACCGATCACGCGGACAATGCAGCAAAGCCGGGCCTGTCTCGGGAATGGACGGCGGCGGGCCTGACATTCCTCGGCTGCGCCGTTTTGACATTGATTTTATTCCGCGACACCTACGCCAGCATGATCTCCACCTGGCGGCACACGACGACATACAATCACGGCTTTTTCGTACCCATCATATCGCTTTATCTCATCTGGCAACGCCGCAACATCACGGCCGCGCTTCCGCCGGAGGTTTTCGCGCCCGCTCTTATAGGCGTCATCGGCGCCGGAGCGTTGTGGCTTGTGGGCGAAGCGGGCGATATTCAGATGTTCCAACAGATCGCCGCCGTCGGGTCTCTTGTCAGCCTGTTTGTCTTCTTTTTCGGGATCGTCGTGTCCCGGCGACTTGTCTTTCCATTGCTGTTTTTATTCTTCATGGTGCCGGTCGGAGATTTTCTGATCCCCCACCTGCAAGACTTCACCGCACATTTTTCTGTTGGTCTACTGAACATTATCGGCATTCCCGTCTACCATAACGGCATCATGATTGAAACGCCGTCAGGGTTCTTCGAAGTTGCGGAGGCCTGCGCCGGCATCAGATTTCTGATCGCCAACTTCGTCATCGGCTCTCTTTTCGCTTATCTGGCCTATGTAAAATGGTGGAAATGGGCGGCTTTTCTCAGCCTCAGCATTATCATACCCATCATCGCCAACGGCTTTAGAGCGTTCGGCATCATTCTCGTCGCAACTTTAACAGACAACAAAGTGGCCGCAGGGGTCGATCACATCGTTTATGGCTGGGGCTTTTTCGCTGTCGTGATGCTGTTGATCCTCTTTATCGGGAATATGTTCGCAGACCGGCACCCCGGAGATTTCAACGACGACGACGCCCCTGGCGATAAAGACGCTCGCCCAGCGCCCGCCCCCGCGCCAATCCCGCTATACGCGGCCGCCATCGCCTTGATTGTCGCAGCGCCGATTTACGCCGCCCTCGTCATGGGCGATCCGCCGGCCCCGACCTTCAACGCAGAAGCGTCCCCGCCCCGCCCGGCAGGCTGGGCGCCCCACGCCGCAGCGGCTCCTGCCTGGACCCCGCGGTTCAAAGGCGCGGACCGCGAAGTTCTCTCCGCCTTTGAAACCGAGAACGCGGCGGCTGATTTTTACGCCGCTTATTACCATTTCCAACGTCAGGGCGCCGAAGCCGTCCACAACGGCAATCGCGTCTATGACGGAGAAGTGTGGCGGCGGCTGGAAACAAGGGTCCGACCGCTCGACGTAGCGGGGTTGCCGGAAACCGTGCGCGTGGACAGGCTCCAGGGCCCTCGCGGCGAAACCCGACTGGTCGCAAGTTTTTACTGGACCGGCGGCGTTTTCACAGCCAGTCCGGCGCGCGCCAAGCTTCGCCAGGCCATGGCCGATCTTAGCGGCGGAGAACGATCGGGCGGCGTCATCGCGGTTTCGGCGGCGTACACGACGGACCAGGACGACGCGTTCGATGCAATTCGAAAACTTCTGTCAGACATCGGACCGCTTGAGCCTTACTTGCAAAATCTCGGCGAAACGGCTTCGGGCTCTTAAACAACGGCGATCCTATATGTGCGGCATAGCAGGCATTCTCGACTTAAAAGGCCGGCGCGAGATCGATCGCAACCGTCTCGCCGCCATGACGAACGCGCTGGCCCATCGCGGCCCCGACGGAGAAGGGTTTTTTATAGAGCCTGGAATCGGCCTTGGTCATCGCCGCCTGTCGATTATCGACCTTGAAGGCGGGGCGCAGCCGTTCCACGCCGCCGACGGGAACAGCGTTCTCACCTTCAACGGCGAGATTTACAATTACCAGGATCTGCGCGCCGGCCTTACCGCAAAAGGCGTTGCATTGAAAACCCAAAGCGACACCGAGGCCCTTATTGAAAGCTGGTCTTTAAAGGGTTCGGCCTGTCTTGAGGGCCTTGTCGGCATGTACGCCTTCGCCGTTTGGGACAAGGCCCGCGAGACATTGGTTCTCGCTCGGGACAGGCTTGGCGAAAAACCGATATACTACATGACCGATGCGGAAGGCTTTTTCCTGTTCGCTTCGGAAATCGGGGCGCTGCTGGCCGCCGTGTCGGAAATGCCGCCGCTGAACCCGGAGGCTGTGGCCGATTATTTCGCCTACGGGTATGTGCCGGACCCAAAATCGATCTACCAGGGGATCTTCAAGCTGCCCCCGGCTTGCAAGCTTAAGGCGGCCCGCGGCGCTGGCGTGGAAGCGCCTGAAGATTACTGGCGTTTGCGTTTCGGCGACAGCGTCGCCGCCCAAGGCGAAGCCTTGCACGAGGAGATGATTGACAGATTGCAAGCCGCGGTTTCGGCGCAGTTGGTCTCCGACGTGCCGCTCGGCGCCTTTTTGTCGGGAGGCGTTGATTCCAGCGCCATCGTCGCACTGATGTCCAGGTCCGGCGGTTCCAGACCCGTCACCTGCTCCATGGGGTTCAAGGAGGGCCGCTTTAACGAAACCCAGCACGCCCGCCTGGTGGCGGACCGCTATAAAACACAGCATTTCGAAGAAGACGTGACGGTGGACGCCGTCGACCTTATAGACCGCCTCGCCGGCGTCTACGGGGAGCCTTTCGCCGACAACTCCGCCCTGCCCACCTATCTTCTGTGCGGCGTCGCCAAGCGCCATGTGACAGTAGCGTTGTCCGGCGACGGTGCGGACGAGCTATTGGCCGGCTACAGACGATACGCCTTCCATGTGAAGGAGGAGACGGTGAAGTCGATGCTGCCGGCCGGGGTGCGCCGGCCCATGTTCGGCGCCCTGGCCCGGATCTATCCGAAGCTCGACTGGGCGCCGCAAATGTTTCGCGCCAAAGCAACCTTCGAGGCGCTGGCGACGGATGCGGCGGGCGGATATATGCGCGCAATGTCCGCAACGCCCGACAAGCCGCGCGCCGCCCTGCTGTCGGGCGAGGCCGCTGAAAGCCTTAACGGATACGCCCCTGCAAACGTCCTCGCCGGACACATGGCGGCGGCGGATACAGACAACGCTCTGTCGCGCATTCAGTATGCAGATATGAAAACCTGGCTCGCAGGACGCATGCTGGTGAAGGTCGACCGGGCGAGCATGGCCCACTCCCTGGAGGTGCGCCCGCCGTTCCTCGATCACCGGTTCGTGGAATGGGCCGCCCAACTGCCGCAAAAGGCGAAGCTTGACGGGTTTGAAGGCAAGGCGGCCCTGAAAGCAGCCCTTGCGGATGATTATCTGCCGCGGGAGATCCTGTACCGTCCGAAACAAGGCTTTTATTCCCCGGTTATAGACTGGCTGCGCGGGGACCTCGCCGGCCGCACGGCGGCGCTCGCGCAAAGCACGCGACTGAAGGACACGGGCCTCATCAACCTTCCCGCTGTCAAACGCATGGCGGCGGAGCATAAAAGCGGGGCTAAAGACCATCACATGACGCTTTGGGCGTTGTTGATGTTCGACGCGTTTTTGGGGCAAGCCAAAGCCGGCGGCGAACAGGCGCGTAACGCAGCTTAACGCATATCCGCCGACCGGCCTGCAAGTCGTCGAAACAGCGCATCATAACGGGCCGTCATATCCGCTCTTCGAAACCGGGCGTTCGCCACAGCGCGGTTCCCCTCGCCAAGCGTACGCCGCAGCTGCGCATCCCCGATCAAGTCTTTCAACGCGGGCGTCAAGGCCGCCTCGGCCTCAACATCGGCGAGATAAGCATGTTGCGCCGGGGGCAGCATATCGCGCACATCGCCCACATTCGTCGCAAGGACCGGGAGGCCGGCGGCCATCGCCTCGATCAAACTGATCGGCATTTGCTCCGTATCGGATGTGAGTGCGAAAATATCAAAGCCGGCGAGCGCCCGCTCAGGCTCGGCCACATACCCGGCGAAGGTGACGCGCTCATCAATCCCACGCTCGCGCGCTTCGGCTTCAAGCGCCGGGCGCTCGCCGCCGTCCCCGACAATAACCAGCCGGGCCGACGTATCTCCCAAGGCGTGAAACAGACGCAACAAACGGGAAAGGTTTTTTTCAGGACGCAGCGCGCCGATCGACCCGATCACGATCTCGTCAGGACGTTTACGGAAAGTTATAGGGTTCTCGGGCGATGCAAGCTTAGCGCAATCAACGCCGTTCGGCATATAATGAACGCTGGCGGAAAAGCCCCAAGCCTGCTCGGCTATCGTTTGCAGCACGCGGGACGGTACGACGATTTCACTCGCCCCGGACAAGCCGATGCGGCGCGCCCAGACACGCCGCGGGATCTGCACGCCTCCCGCCTCGTCTCGTCCGAAACCATCTTCGAAATGCAAATGCGGAACAAGCGGGGCGATTCGATTCGCGAAAGCCCACTCAATCGCTCCAAAATTATAAGTACATAGTATATCCGGCTTCACCTCGGACATGAAGGCGCGAAATCGCTTAAGGTTCTGAATACTGATAAAACCGCTTTTGATCACGGGCATATGGTGGATGTGAACCTCCACCCCTTCGTCAAACAAATCAGCGGCCTCATATCGCCCGTCCATGGCGACGATATGATGTTCGTACGCTGTGCCAAAGGCGTTCGCCAACACGGCTAAACGCATCTGTGCGCCCCCGACGGCGAAGGTGGAGAAGGCGTGGAGCAATCGTATAGACTGCTTGTCAGACATCGGTTTTTTGCACCGTGATCGCGCGCGCGACGAAAATTTTTCGATCGGCGACCGGCGCCCAGCCGAGATCCTGTTTTTCCTTGCGCGTATCGAATTGCGCCGTTAACCCCCGCGATTTCAGATCAAGCGGACTTGGAAACGGAACTGTGCGCCGTGCAGCGCGCTTGACAAGCCAGGCCGCGCCTTCGCCCGCCCTTTGCAACCAAAACGGCCTTGAATGATACCGTAACGGCCGGCCTAACGCCTTTCCCAGCTCGGCGATATATTCCCGGGCGGACAATCTGACATCGCCCACCAGATTGTACGCTTTGCCATACGACGCTTGCGCGCCGAGGGCCGCGACCAGACCATCGGCGACATCGTCAACAAGAACAAACGGCAAGGCGTTGCGCCCGTGATTCCAGCCAAGGCAATGAGTCTCGGTGTTGAAAACCCCGAGTGCGCCAGGGAATGGCGTGCCGCCGCCCCCGACAACGACGCCCGGGCGCATAATCGTCACGGCAAGCCCTTTGTCCCGGTGGAACCGCATCATCTCGCGCTCGGCTTCGGCTTTCGCTCGGGCCTCGTGGGACCTCATTTCGCCGCTATTGTCGGCCGGCGTGTCGGCCGTAACGACAGCATCGGGGTCTCCCAGATACAAAGCGGCGATCGAGCTGACGAAGATAAGCTGTTTGACATCCGCCGCAGCTGCAGCTTCAGCGACTTTGACCGCACCGCCGATAACGGCGTCCCGCACATCCTCCCAACCTCCGTCAGCGCCGCCATGGGCGAGGTTGATGACATGAGGCGCCCGGGCGAGAACGTTTTGCAACGCCTCCTTATCGGCGATGGAGCCCTTGAAAACCCCCACATTGGGGCTATCGAACATCTCCGGCAGTCCACGGACATTTCTGGCGAAAACGGCGACGCGCTTGCCGTCGGCCAACAGTTTTCCAACCACAGACCGACCGATGAAGCCAGTGCCGCCAAGGACAGCAACGTCGTATTTGGCGTTCTGCGCAGGCGTGACGGGCTTAAATCTTGAGATCGGCTCAAAATCCGTCTGGGCTGCAATCTGTTCACAGGTTTTGACAAGCGCCGTTCCCGCAGCGCCGTCAATACGCTTCCGCGCGGCGAGACCGTCATAGAATTCATCGACCCCGCCTTTGACGCTTGTGTAAAATGCGCCGCGGCGCAACGGGGGCTTCATTAAAGAGACCGCCGACGCCGCCAGGCCGCCGGCGCTTTGCGCCAAAACGGAGCCTGCAGACGCAAGACCGGAACTCAAAGCGCTCGCCGCGCGCGGAGCGGTTCCCGGCTTTGACAAAACACAGAGGTTTTTCAGGTAATCAACCTCCGCAGCGCCGTCGTCGCAAGCAACGAAAAGACGCCAGACGGGGTAAGAGGCGCCCAGATGAATTCGCATTTGCGCCCCGCTCAGCGCGCAAACAAAGGAAACATCCCATGCGTTAACGAGTTCGGTTCCGTCCGGCGCCTTATGGGTTTGCGTCGCCGTGACCTTTGTCTCCAAAATATCGCCGGCGCAGTCCGCGATCAGGGACAAAGGGTGCGCCGCCTGTTCCAGCAGGAGATTAAGGGGGGAGTCATACGCCCAATCGCCGAACTGAACAGCGCCGGGCCGGGGAAACGGCGCCGCGTACACGCATGTTACATGCCGAACGGCGCCTAGGGCGTTCGCGCGAAGGGCTTTTCTCAAGCGACGATGGGCCGGATGGAACAGGTAATTTTGTGCGACATGGAGACTGACCCCCTTGTCCGCCGCCAAATCCATAAGAGCGTCGCACTCCGCGCCGGTCTCCGCCAAAGGCCGTTCGATCAGAACATCGATGTTCGCCTCAATAAGGGCCCTGGCCACGCGCGCGTGGGTGTCCGGCGGCGTTGCGACATGGGCCGCATCGATGTCGCCGCCGTCGATGAGAGTTTCCAGATTGTCGTGGACCAGGTTGACGCCCCAGGCGTCGGCGGACTGGCGCGCCCGGGCCGCGACGGGATCCACGATCGCCGCGAGCACAACGTCCTTGCGCGCTTTGAGCGCCGCGGCGTGAACCTCGGAAATGGCGCCGGCTCCAATCAATGCCGTTCGTTTCAAGCTCGCCCCTTTCGCTCTCATCTCGCCGCACTTTACGGCTCTGCGCGACGCAGCGGCAAAAGCGCTGCGCCGGTCGGACATACGCGCTAAAACGTTGATGTGTCGTAACCATTACGGCGGTTAAATCAATGTTTCAGCGAAATTCTTTCACAATCGCCGCATACGGGCTTTGAAATTCCATTAACAAGCGCCACCTTGTCGCATGAACGCCCTCCATCGACACAAGGATGTCCCCTATGACAAAGCCATTGTCTCCCGCCGACGCCGTACCTGAGAGCGATGACGGTTCAAGCGCTTTTCCATACCTTACCGATGCGCAGATTGATCAAATCGCAAAAATTGCGAACGAAAGAACGTTCGCCGACGGCGAAGCGCTTTGGGAGATCGGCGATCGCAATGCTTCGTTTTACGTGATCCGCAACGGCGCGGTGGACATCCGCCAGCGCCTGCACGACGGCGACTGCGTCACGATCGTTCAACACAAGGAACGCGGCTTTACCGGCGATGTGGATCTGTTGTCCGGCAAAAGCGCCGTCGTAGAAGGCCGGGCCCATGGCGCGGTTTCAGCGCTGGAGGTTTGCCCGGAGCGACTGCGCCGTCTGGTCGTCGCCGATTCAGGGTTAAGCGATGTCATCCTCACCGCCTTTTTCGCCCGGCGTCAGGCGCTACTCGCCGCAGGGCTCGGCAATCTGATGTTGCTCGGCTCACGCTATTCCCAGAATACATTTCGTATACGTGAATTTTTGGAGCGTAACTCCCGCCCCTTCCGTTGGGTGGACCTCGACGCCGACGAGGACGCTGCAGCGCTGCTGGAAGGGTTCGGCGTCGCTATCGAAGACACGCCCGTGGTCGTCAGCGCCGACGGCGATATCTACCGCAATCCCGGGATTGAGGATATGGCGCGTTGCCTTGGGCTTAGCGCTGTTAATGACGACCGCATCCACGACGTCATCGTAGTAGGAGCGGGTCCGGCGGGGCTCGCCGCGTCCGTTTACGCCGCCTCCGAAGGGCTCGACGTCGTCGCGCTCGACGCTGTGGCGCCGGGCGGCCAGGCGAGCACAAGTTCGAAAATCGAGAACTATCTGGGATTTCCGACAGGCATATCGGGGCGCGAACTCGCCCAGCGCGCCCAGGTCCAGGCGGAAAAATTCGGCGCCGCCCTGTCCGCCCCGCGCGGCGCGCTCTCCCTGGACTGTTCTTGTCCGAACACATACAAAATCGACGTCGGAGATGGCGAAAGCGTTCGCGGTCGGGCCGTGGTCATCGCCAGCGGCGCGCAATACCGTCGTTTGCCCTTAGCGCAAGCAGAGCGTTTTGAAGGCCAGGGCGTCTATTTCGGCGCGACCGCCATGGAAGCGCGATTGTGCGCCGGGGAAGAAGTGATCGTCATCGGCGGCGGCAACTCCGCCGGACAAGCGGCGGTCTATCTATCGGGCCACGCCAAACATGTCCATGTCATGGTTCGCTCCGAAGGTCTTGAACGGACCATGTCGAAATACTTAATCGACAGGATCGACGCCCTTGGGAATACAACACTTCATACCTATACGGAAGTTTCGAATATATTCGGGGAAGATCGATTAGAGCGGATTGAAACACACTGCAAAAAAACCGGCGAAAAAACCCTGCGCGACATTCGCAACCTGTTTGTCTTTATCGGCGCGGCTCCAAACACAGACTGGTTGAACGGCTGCGTCGCCCTTGATGAAAAAGGGTTTGTCATCACCGGTCGCGATATTCCCGAAAGCGAACTTGATGCGGAAAAATGGCTGGACCACCGCCCCTCGCTTCTGGAGACCAGTCTGCCGCGCATTTTCGCCGCCGGCGACATTCGCTCCGGCTCCACCAAACGCGTGGCGTCGGCTGTCGGCGAAGGATCGATTTCAGTGCAGTTTATTCACCAGGCGCTGGCGCGTTAGAGCAAGACAGGGGCGTATAAAGGCGAAACCGGAGAGCTCAGGCTCGCGCATCGGCCGCTTCGCCATCGTCGTGCGGTCCGCCTTGATAAGACCTCCCGGCGGATCGGGAGCCCAGGCGACGACCTTCGAAAACGTTCTCCGCCCGGCGCAGGCGCCGATCGAGATCGGCCATGGTTTTCGCCTGGCCGGCATCGTCGTCGAGCCAAACCAAAAAAGACCTTTGTAAAATCCAGGCGAGGGTCTTGACGCGGCGCACGCCTTTTACGCCGTCGACGGACACGTCTGCGGCCTCCAACGTCCATGCCACGGATCTGAGGTAAGGGGCCAACAGCAGGGCTGCGGATTTCGGGTCCCGCCGCACATCCCGCCAAACCGCCGCCGCGCCCGTCTTCAACGGCGACAGCGCATCGAAACGCGCCATAACAGCATCGAAGATGCGCTCGCGCGCCGCCTCTTCCTGGGGGCCGTCCATGGCCTCGGCGACAGCAAGATCCAAACGGCGGGACAAGGCGACTAAAATATCCGTCTTGGTCTGCGTTTCCGCATACACTTGCGATAGAGAAATCTCCGCTGACGCTGCAATCTCGGCCATGGTGATGCGTCGCCAGCCGTTTTCAGAAGCCAGCGCCAAACTTGCATCAACAATGCGATCAATCATTTTATCGGTCATGTCGGGCGCACTCCCGTTGAATATAGATCCAAAGCGGCGAATGCGCCTGCGGCGCGACCGCGCGTCTATCCATCTCGCAAAGCCTTGGCGCGATCCGCACCGGCGGCGATCGCCTTTTCAAAAAGACGTGTGACGGCTCGATCCTCCATCAGCACGTCAAGGGCCGCCGCCGTAACGCCGCCGGGGGACGTCACCTCGGTCCGCAGAACATCAGCCGGCTTATCGGAAGCTTCTAATAATGCGCCCGCACCGACAGCGGTGTAGCGCGCCAGCGCGCCGGCCGCCTCAGGCGCAAGACCTGCTTTGACGCCCGCCGCCGCGAGCGCCTCGACAATGTGAAAAAAGTAAGCCGGCCCGCTCCCCGAGACTGCCGTCAAAACATCCAGCTCATCCTCCGTTTCAACCCAAACGGTCGGGCCGACGGCCGATAACAGGCCCTCGGCAAGGGCCTTCTGGGCCTCCGTCGCTCCGGAAGCGGCGTAAAGACCGCTGACGCCTTTGCCGACCGCGGCGGGAGTGTTCGGCATCGCCCGCACGACAGCCCCTCCCGCTGGAAGCTGTTCTTCGATGGCCGCAACGGTTTTACCGGCGGCGATCG
>JBCDBL010000107.1:0-15494 GCA_039183635.1 Pseudomonadota bacterium | reverse complement strand
TCGTATACGCTTCGATCAGATAGTGTTTCGGAGCCTTGTGGGAAGGCAGATGATCGCGGACGTGTCGGGAGTCGGCCGCGCATCGGTTGGGGAGCATCCTCGACGACTAGAACGAAGTGCTCGCGCTCAATAGTGCCCAGTCCGCGTTCCCGCCGCCTGTCACCAGAAGGGTTAAGTATCCGAGATCGGACACTGCGCGGAACTGACCGCCGCGTTTGTTCCGCGTATGATGTGCATTTGTATAGAAAGACGCCAAAGCCGATAGGGACCGCGGAGGAGTTTGACATGCTGCAGGAAGTTGCCTTGCCGACGGATCGTGCGCGCGTGGCGCTGCTGATCGCACGGTCCGAACTGGATGAGGAAATCCGGACTTATCCGACCCCAATTTCGGGCTGCGACGCGCAGTACAACTTCCTTCTGGCCGAGCGTCGGCGGGTTCATGCCGCACTGATGGCGCTGGACGCCGAGGTGCACATCCCGACGCCAAGATCACCCTAGATTTCGCGCCCTGAGATCACGCGGGCATATCGCTGAGGCGACAACTCGCTGCGCTCGCCTGTCCACTGCGTGGCCAGATGCCCGCACCGCCATGTCGGACAAGTGATCCGTGGATGGCGGGCGCTGAAGGGCGCTTGACGGCTATGTCTTCCCCTGACTTCAATGTGAGGAACAGGGGAGACCAAGATGAACCAGCATCCAGGCCCGATCCGACCCGCTGACAGGCCGTTCAGCGCCAATCCTGGTGAAAGCTTCACCATGCCTGCGCGCATGTACCACGATCCACAGGTCTGGCAGGCTGAGAAGGCGGCGATCTTCTATCGGTCCTGGATCTATGTGGGGCATGTCTCCCAAGTGGCCGAGGCGGGGCAGTTTCTGACCGCCCGCATCTCGGATCAGAACGTCTTTGTGGTGCGGGACCGGCAAGGCGACCTGAAGGGGTTCTTCAATGTCTGCATGCATCGCGGACATGAGCTGCTGGAGGGTTGTGGCAAAACCAATCTGATCCGCTGTCCCTATCATGCCTGGGCCTATGATCTGGATGGCTCGCTGAAAGTCGCACGGAATTCTGAGAATGTGGACGGGTTCGACAATTCGGTGTTTTCGCTACGCCCTGTGCGCGTCGAAGTATTCTGCGGACTGGTGATGGTGAACCTGGACCCGGATGCTGTGCCCTTCGCCAAGCAGACAGGGGATCTGGAAGACGAGATCCGCGCTTACGTGCCCTCGGTCGATGAGCTGGCCTTCGCTCAGCGCGACATCTACGACGTGGCGGCGAACTGGAAGGTGCTGATAGACAACTTCCTCGAATGCTATCACTGCCATTGTGCCCATAAGGACTTCGTTGATCTCGTGGACATGAACACCTACCAGACCAAGGTGCACGGAATCTATTCCAGCCAATGCGCTGGTGCGCCGCGCACGACCAAGGCGAACGCGTTCGAGTTTGAAGTGGGCGACGTGGACTTCGGCTATGCAGGTTGGTTCGTGTGGCCGAATATCTCGATCTGGGCTTATCCGGGTGAGGCGAATCTCTCTGTCCTGCAGATGAACCCAACCGCGCCCGAGCGCTGCATCGAGTTCCAGGATTGGTTCGTGAAGGATGGGGTTCCGACCCGGCAGCTCTCGGACGCCATGGCCTACCAAAAGGATGTGCTGCAGCCCGAGGATATCGGCTTGTGCGAGAGTGTGCAGCGGGGCCTGCATTCGCTGGCCTATAACCAGGGGCGGTTCATTGTTGATCGTGGGCGCACGGAATTGTCTGAACACGCGGTGCATCACTTCCAGTCGATGGTGATGGAAGCGGTGGGACTGGCGGACTAAACGGAGTTCACGAGCTGTGCGCGTTCACAACACATGCGCTCGGTCTGTCGCTGCGCTGGACCGAGCAGTTGGCGCCTGTGGATAAGTCGAACACAACACGAACATCTTTTGCTTTTTTGCAGGTGTCTCTGTAGGGTGTTTCCATGAATGACATGTCCGAAGAAGACGCGTTCGAGGCCTATGAGCAACGGCCATTATCCCAGCAAGCGATGGGTGTGTCGCCCTATCTGAGCGACCTCAATCCGCCTCAGCGGGAGGCGGTCGAGACGCTCGATGGTCCGGTTTTGTTGCTCGCAGGGGCGGGCACCGGCAAGACCAAAGCCCTGACCACCCGGCTGGCGCACCTGATCCATACCCGGCGCGCCTGGCCCTCCCAGATCCTCGCCGTGACCTTCACCAACAAGGCGGCGCGTGAGATGAAGAACCGCGTCGGCGGGCTGATCGGCGGGGCGGTCGAGGGGATGCCCTGGCTCGGCACATTCCACTCGGTCTGCGTCAAGATCCTACGCCGCCATGCGGAATTGGTGGAGTTGAAATCCTCCTTCACGATCCTCGATACCGACGACCAGATCCGGCTGATCAAGCAGATCATCGATGTCGAAGGAATCGACCCCAAGCGTTGGCCGCCGCGCATGTTCGCCTCCATGCTGGACCGGTGGAAAAACCGTGCGGTGAGTCCTGGCAAGGTGCCACCAGATGAGTGCGGGTTTGCGAACGGTCGGGGCGGGGAGCTTTACCGGATCTATCACGAACGGTTGCGCACCCTGAACGCCGTCGATTTCGGGGATCTGTTGCTGCACGTGGTGACGATCCTGCAGACACATCCGGACGTGCTGGCGGACTATCAGCAGCGCTTCAAATATGTACTGGTCGACGAGTATCAGGACACCAATGTCGCCCAGTACCTGTTGTTGCGGTTGCTGGCCGCGGAACATCGCAACATCTGCTGCGTCGGCGATGACGACCAGTCGATCTATGGCTGGCGCGGGGCGGAGGTGGAGAACATCCTGCGCTTTGAAAAAGATTTTCCCGATGCGACGGTGATCCGTCTGGAGCGCAATTACCGGTCGACGCCGGCGATCCTCGCCGCCGCCTCGGGCCTTATCGCGGAGAACAAATCCCGCCTCGGCAAAACCCTGTGGACGGAGGAGCCGGACGGCGATCCTGTCCAGATTCGCGGCGTGTGGGACGCCGACGAAGAGGCGCGGCAAATCGGCGACGATATCGAGGCTGCGCAAGCCAAGGGCGTGAAGCTGTCGGACATGGCCGTGCTGGTGCGCGCCTCGTTCCAGATGCGCGCCTTTGAAGAACGGTTCATCCATCTCGGCCTGCCCTACCGGGTCATCGGCGGGCCCCGCTTTTTCGAACGGGAGGAAATCCGCGACGCCCACGCCTATTTGCGGCTGGTGAAATCCCAGGACGACGATCTGTCCTTTGAGCGCATCTGCAACAAGCCGCGCCGGGGTCTTGGCGATAAGGCGTTGCAAACGCTGCACCTCACCGCCCGTGGGCAGAGCATATCTTTAATGCGCGCCGCCCGCCTGATGCTGGAGACCGACGAACTGCGTCCCCAGGCCCGCAAGTCGTTGCGCGGCTTCGTCGAGGCCGTGGACCGCTGGACCCTCGCCGCCGCCGACATACCGCACACGGAGCTCGCGGAAATGATTCTCGATGAGTCCGGCTACACGGAGATGTGGAAAAACGACAAATCGCCCCAAGCCGGCTCGAAACTCGACAACCTGAAAGAGCTTGTCCAGGCCATGGGGGAGTTTGAAAATCTCGCCGGCTATCTCGACCACGTCTCCCTCGTGATGGAGCTGGACCAGGACAGCTCCGGCGACCGGGTGAGCCTGATGACTCTTCACGCCGCCAAGGGCCTTGAGTTTCCCTTAGTCTTTCTGCCGGGATGGGAGGAAGGGATTTTCCCCTCCCAACGCTCCGTGGACGAAAAGGGGCAGGAGGGCCTCGAAGAGGAACGACGCCTCGCCTATGTGGGCCTCACCCGGGCCATGGAGTCGGCGCGCATTTTCTTCGCCGCCAACCGGCAGGTCTACGGACGATGGCAAAACGCCATCCCCTCCCGCTTCATCGACGAGCTGCCGAAACAACATATCGACATCGTGTCGGAGCCCGGCCTTTACGGCGCCCCGGCCTCGAACATGCCCGGCCTGTCACGGTTCGACGCCACGCGCGTGGAGGAGGACACCTATTACGACAATCCGGGCTGGCGGCGCGCCCGGGCCGCAAAAGCGCGCAAATCCGCCCCGCCGCCCCTGCTGGAAGGCAAGGCGGAGCTGATGACCACCAGCGCGCCCGACGCCTCCGCCTACGCCGTCGGGGAGCGCATTTTTCACCAAAAGTTCGGATACGGCCGGATCAGCGCCATAGAAGGCAACAAGCTCGCCGTGGACTTTGAAAAAGCCGGCGCCAAGCGCGTCCTGGAAAGCTTTGTTGAAAAAACCTGACGTTTATGCCGGATACTGCAAAACTCATTTGGCGTGGGTCCCGCGCTGTTCTGGAACGCGGCGACGCCTTTCTCACAGAGGCCCTGTGGCCGCCGGCGGACGCCGTCAGCCTCAGAAAAGACGATGTGGAGGCCGATGAAACCAGCTGGATCCTGGAGGCCTATTTCGAAACCCCGCCCGACACCGAGAACGTGGACGCCGCCCTGGCCGAGGTCGTTCCAGACTGGCCCGGCGGCGGCGTTTTGGAAACGCTGGAAGACCGGGACTGGGTCGCCCACGCCCTTGAAGGTCTCGGCCTTGTGCGGATCGGCCGGTTCCTGCTCTATGGCGTCCATGACGCCGACAAAGCCGCGGCGCAATCCGCCGCGGACGCATCGTGCGTTCCCATTCGCATTGACGCCAATCAGGCCTTTGGCACCGGGCATCATCCGACGACGGAAGGCTGCCTCGCCGCGATTGACCGCCTGGCGGGGACCGAACGTTTTCAAAACCCCTTCGACCTTGGAACCGGCTCCGCCGTTCTCGCCACCGCGGCGGCGAAGGTTTGGGGGGCGCCAGTGCTCGCCAGCGACATTGATGAGACCTCCGTCAACATCGCTGCTGAGAATGTCGCGCTCAACGGCGTCGGCGATAAGGTCTGCTGCATCGTCGCGGACGGCTTTTCCCATGACGACATCGCCGCCAGGGCGCCCTTCGATCTTATCTTCGCCAATATTCTGGCCGGCCCTCTCGTCGACCTCGCCGCCCCCATGCGCGCCCACGCAGACGATGGCGCGACCGTCATTCTGGCCGGATTGCTCATGAAACAACGGGCGGACGTGCTGGCGGCCTATGAAAATGCAGGCTTCATGCTTGTCGATGAGGTCGCCCATGACACATGGCCGACATTGGTTTTGCGGGCAGTCTAATCCACTTTTACACATATGCCTCCTTTTTTCCTCAGCGGCGCAATCGCCCAAGGACAGGACTGTATCAAGGACGGCTCTGTGCGCCGCCGTGCAGCAGCTTCATCCTTGACACAGACCGCTCCTCGGGCACACTTCCACCATGAAAACAAAGGCGTAGCATAAACAAGCTTCAATATTACTTTGTGGAAAGACAATTGAGAGATACAATAGATGTTTCAAACCTATGAACCGCGCACCGACCGGTCTTTCGCCTCCAAACATGCGCCGCTGTTGCGTGCGGAGTTGAAGCGACGCGAACTTGACGGTTTTATCGTTCCCCAAACGGACGAATACCAGAACGAATATACCCCGGCCTCGGCCGAACGCCTCGCCTGGGTGAGCGGTTTCACCGGCTCCGCCGGGGCCGCCATCGTGATGCAGGACAAAGCCGTGATCTTCGTCGACGGGCGCTACACGTTGCAGGTGCGGGACCAGGTGGATGACGCCCTGTTCGCCTATGAAGACCTTGTTGAGACGCCGCCGGCCAAATGGATTGAAACTCAAGGGGCCAAAGGCGCGAAAATCGGCTACGATCCGATGCTCCACTCCCTCGGCGGCTTAGAGGCGCTGGAGAAAGCGGCGGCCAAGTCCGGCGTCGTTCTTGTTCCGCAACGCGACAATCCCGTCGACGCCGCCTGGGCGGACCGGCCGGCGCCGCCGTCTGCCGAGATCACGCCCCACGACCTCGCCTACGCCGGTGAAAGCGCCGCCGACAAACAGGCGCAGATCGCCGAGACGTTAAAGCGTCAGGGCGCGGACGCCGTCGTCCTCACCTCCCCCGCCTCCCTCGCCTGGCTCTTCAACATTCGCGGCGGAGACGTCGCCCACACGCCCCTGCCCCTTGGGCGGGCTATATTATCTGTTAACGGAACGGCGGAACTGTTCATCGCACCGGAGAAGGTGACGAACAGCCTCGCCGCGCATCTTGGCGACAGCGTCTGTGTACGATCAGAGGCGGAGGTCGCCGACGCATTGCGCACGCTTGGGACGCAAAAACGCCGCGTCTCCCTCGACCCCGCCCTGGCGCCGGCCTGGTTCTTCAAAGAGTTGGAGAGCGCCGGCGCGACGGTGATGAAACAGGACGACCCCTGTGCGCTGCCCCGGGCGCTGAAGAACACGGCGGAGCTTGACGGCGCGCGAACCGCCCATATCCGCGACGGGGTCGCCGTGACGCGGTTCCTCCACTGGCTGTCCGAGACCGCGCCCGGCGGCGGCGTCGACGAAATTTCCGCTGCGGAAAAACTGGAGCATTTCCGCGCCGACGGCGGCGACCTTAAGGACGTCAGCTTTGAGAGCATTTCCGGCGCCGGGCCGAACGGCGCGGTCATCCATTACCGCGTGACGACGGAAACGAACCGCAAACTTGAACAGGGCGCCCTCTATCTCATCGACAGCGGCGCACAATATGTGGACGGAACGACGGACATCACGCGCACTATCGCCGTCGGCGATCCCACGGCGGAAATGCGCGACCGGTTCACCCGGGTCCTGAAAGGCCATATCGCCATCGCCACGGCGCGGTTCCCGAAAGGGACCAGCGGCGCGCAGATCGACGCTTTCGCGCGCTTGCCGCTGTGGGAGGCGGGGCTCGACTATGACCACGGCACGGGCCATGGCGTCGGCAGCTATCTCGGCGTCCATGAAGGACCGCAGCGCATCGCCAAGGCCCCTCACGCTCAAGCCTTGCTGCCAGGTATGATCCTGTCGAATGAGCCCGGATACTATAAAACCGGAGAATATGGCATACGGATTGAAAATCTGGTCATCGTCACGCCCCTCGCCCCTGTGCCGGGAGGAGAGCGGGAGATGATGGAATTTGAGACAATCACGCTCGCGCCCTTCGACAGATCGCTGATCGACCCGGCGCTGTTAAGCGCGGAGGAACTGGCCTGGGTGAACGCCTACCACGTGCGGGTGCGCGAGACCTTGGCCCCGCGCCTGCCCGAAGCGGTCTCCGACTGGCTTCACCAGGCGACGGAGGAGATTTGAGGGGAAGCTTTTAACGGCGCGCCTTTTTCTTCTGCCCCCGCAAAGCGAGGGAAGTGGCCCGAAGGGCCGAAGGGGGCGGCGATGACGATTGAAATACATAAATCGGCAATCTGCAGACGCATCTAAGGCCCCCTCCGTCGGCTTCGCCGACACCTCCCCCGCTTGGCGGGGGAGGACAGGCGACAAGCTTCACCCCCGCGCCATCTCCAGCCACTCTTCCTCTGTCAGAACCTCAACGCCGGCCTCTTCGGCTTTTTTCAGCTTAGAGCCCGCCCCGGGTCCCGCCACCAGATAGTCCGTCTTCGCCGAAACGGAGCCGGCGACTTTCGCGCCGAGGGCGAGCGCCTTCGCCTTCGCCTCGTCCCGGGACATCTGCTCCAGCTTGCCGGTGAACACCACCGTTTTACCGGAAAAGGCGCCCTCGGCGACGGGCGCCTCCGCCTCCTGGGGCGCGACCTCTTTGAGCAGGCGCTCGACAGCCTCCAAATTATGAGGCTCGCTGAAAAACTCGACAACAGCGTTCGCCACCGTCTCGCCGACGCCATCGACGGCTAACAGTTCTTGATACGCCGCGCCGTCCTTGTCCGCCGCGGCGGCCATAGCCGTCATGAACGCCTCAAAAGAGCCATACGTCGTGGCGAACAGGCGCGCCGTCGTCTCCCCCACATGGCGGACGCCCAGGGCGAAAATAAAACGATGCAGCTCCGGCGTTCGGCGCGCATCGATGGCGTTGAAGAGGTTTCGCGCTGACGTCGCGCCCCAGCCTTCGCGGTCCTTCAAACGCTTTAAACTCGCCTCATCCCGGGCCTTCAACGTAAAAATATCCGCCGGCTCTTTCACCAGGCCGTCCGTATAGAACGCCTCCGCTTGTTTCGCGCCCAGCCCTTCAATATCGAGGGCGTTGCGGGAGACGAAATGTTTCAGACGCTCCAACGTCTGAGCGGAGCAAATGAGGCCGCCCGTGCAGCGCCGCACCACGTCCTCTTTACCGGTTTTCGGATTAATGTCGCGCACGGCGTGGCTGCCGCAGACCGGACAAACGGTGGGAAACACATAAGGTTTGGCGCGTTTGGGGCGCTTGTCCTCTATGGCGCGGACAATTTGCGGAATGACGTCCCCGGCCCGCTGGACAATGACCGTATCACCGACGCGCACGTCTTTTCGGGCGATTTCGTCTTCATTGTGAAGCGTCGCATTCGACACCACAACGCCGCCCACCGTCACGGGGCGGAGCTTCGCGACCGGCGTCAGCGCGCCCGTGCGCCCCACCTGAATGTCAATCTCCTCCAGAACCGTTGTCGCTTGTTCCGGCGGGAATTTATGGGCCGTGGCCCACCGCGGCGCCCGGGAAACAAAACCGAGCCGCTCCTGGTAATCGAGACGGTTCGCCTTATAGACGACGCCGTCAATGTCATAACCGAGATCGGCGCGCTTGCCCTCCAGCCCTCTGTAAACGGCGAGCATCTCCTCAACGCGGTCGCACAGCGCCATATCCGCGTTCGTCTTGAACCCGAGTTTTTTCAGGCGCTGAACGGCGTCATATTGCGTTTCGGCAAGGGGGGCGCTCACCTCCCCCCAGGCGTAGGCGAAGAATTTCAACGGCCGGCCGGCGGTCACTGCCGGGTCGATCTGGCGCAGGCTGCCCGCCGCAGCGTTGCGGGGGTTGGCGTATTGCGGCTTGCCGTCCGCCTCCTGGCGTACGTTCATTTCTATAAAATCCGTATGGGAAATATAGATCTCGCCCCGCACCTCCAGAACGTCTGGCGCCGCGCCTTTTAGTTTTTTCGGAATATCACCGACGGTCATCAGGTTCTGGGTGACGTTCTCCCCTTCGGTCCCGTCGCCGCGGGTGGCGCCGAGAACGAATACGCCCTTTTCATAGCGCAGGCTCGCCGACAGGCCGTCGATTTTCGGCTCCGCAGTGAAACCGAGGGGGGCATCCTCCTCCAAACCTAAAAAGCGCCGTATGCGTTTGACGAATTCATAAAGCTCTTCGTCTTCGAAGACATTGCCGAGGGAGAGCATGGGCCGGGCGTGGCGCACCTTGTCAAAGGCCTCCGACGGCGCGGCGCCGACGCGTTTCGACGGGCTGTCAGCGCGCACAAGATCGGAGAACCGCGCCTCGATCAGATCATTGCGGCGGCGCAAGGCGTCGTAGGCGGCGTCCGACACGGCGGGGGCGTCTTTTTCGTAATAGGCTTTATCGTGCTCGGCGATCTCCTCGGCGAGGCGTTTCAGCTCAGCCTTCGCTTCGGCGCGGGTCAGCGCGTCCACCGGTTTTTCAAGGGCAGAAGTCATAAAGGTCTCAAGCGCTGCGGCGGAGCTTTTTCGGCGCCTCGCCGTCCAACAGGTTGCGCGCCGCCGCCCGGGCTTCGTCGGTGACGCGCGCGCCGGACAACATGCGGGCGATTTCCTCCTCCCGTCCAGGGGCGTCGAGGGCTTCAAGCCGCGTCACAGCGGTTTTGCCCCTGGTTTTGGAGATGCGCCAATGGGCGTGGGCGCGCGCGGCCACCTGGGGCGAATGGGTGACGACCAACACCTGGCCGCCCTTGGCGAGCTTCGCCAAACGCTCCCCCACGGCGTCAGCGACGGCCCCGCCGACGCCGCTGTCGACCTCGTCGAAAATAATGACCGTCTTGTCGTCTTTGGCGGCGAGGGCGGCTTTCAGGGCGAGGACAAACCGCGACAACTCCCCGCCCGAGGCGATTTGCGACAGGGCGCCGAAGGGCGCGCCGGGGTTGGTGGAAATCTCAAAAGCGACTTTGTCCGTCCCAAGAGGGCCCGCCGGCGCGGCGTCCGGGGCAACGGATGTGCGGAATCTGGCCTTGTCGAGCTTTAACGGCGAAAGCTCCCGCTTCACCGCCGCATCGAGCTTTTTCGCCGCTCCGGCGCGGACCTTGGATAAATCTGCAGCGGCGCCTGCATACGCCGTACGGGCCGCGGCGCACGCCGCCTCCAGCGCCTCCGTCCGCGCCGTTCCTTCCTCAACGGCGGCGAGCTGCGCCGCCGCGCGCGCCTGCAACGCGGGCAGTCGATCGGCGGGCGTGTTGTATTTCCGTGCGGCGGCGCGCAGGGCGAACAGCCGCTCCTCCGCCGCCTCCAACTCCTCCGGATCAAGATCGACGGCGGCGAGGGCGGCGTCGACCGCGCTGCGGGCTTCGGCCGCTTCGATCAACGCCTTTTCAAGCGCCGCCCCGGCTGCGGCGATTTTTTGCGCCGGAGCGCTGTCCCCGCCGTCCCCAAGCTTTCCGACCGCGGCCTCAAGCCTGCGGGCGGCGGCGGCGAGGCGATCCTCAACGCCGGTATCCCCGGCAAGGCCCGCCGCAGCATCCCGCAAATCGCCGACAATTTTTTCCGAAGCCATCAAAAGCGCCCTGCGGCCGGCGAGCGCCGCCTCCTCACCCTCATCCGGGGCGAGACGCTCAAGCTCCTCAACAAGGGCGCCAAGATAAGCCGCCTCCTGCGCCCCGTCGCTGACCGCAGCGCGGTGGGCTTCAAGATCAGCTTCAGCTCGCTCCAGAACCTCAAACGCCTCACGCACAGCCGCCAACTCAGCGCCCGCGCCGGCGTAGGCGTCAAGCAAGGCGCGGTGCGCCGCCGGCTGTAGAAACCCCTGCCCCTCATTCTGGCCGTGGGTCTCCACCAACAGCGCGCCGGCCCGGCGCAACAGGCCGACGCTCACCGGCTCGTCATTGATAAAAGCAAGGGCGCGCCCGTCGGCGCGCTGCACCCGCCGGAGGATCATATGCCCCTCATCCCGGTCCGCCGTCAGGCCGTTTTCCACCAAAAGATCCCAGACGGCGTGCGCCGGCGCTATGGAGAATGTCGCAGAGGCGGCGCCCTGGGCCTCCCCGGCGCGCACAAGCCCCTTGTCGGCCCGGGCGCCGAGGGCGAGACCGAGTGCGTCGAGCAAGATCGATTTGCCCGCACCGGTTTCGCCGGTGAGCGCCGTAAGCCCTTCCTCAAGGGATAAGGTGAGGTTTTTGATCAGTACGATGTCGCGGACCGACAGCGCGATCAGCATGGAAGGCCCTCCGTCGGGCGCGGTGAAGACGCCGCTAAAATACCGACGTCAGTCTGGACAGCCATGACTTGTCTGTCTTCTCCGCAGGGGCGAGTCCCCTAGACGTCAGCAAAGCGTAGCTTTCTTCATACCATTTGCTGCCCGGATAATTGTATCCGAGGACGGCTGCGATTTGCTCCGCCTCCTCGGGCACGCCGATTTCGATATAAGATTCTACAAGACGGTGCAGCGCCTCAGGCGTATGGGTTGTTGTTTGATACTCCGTAATCACACGTTTAAACCGGTTGATCGCGGCGATATGCTGATTACGCCGAAGGTAATAGCGGCCGACATACATTTCCTTACCGGCGAGGTGATCACGGGTGAGATCGATCTTAAGGCGCGCGTCGCGGGCATATTCGCTTTCCGGATACCGACGAACGACATCGTTAAGCGCGGTCAAGGCGTTTTCGGTGATATCCTGATCGCGACCGACATCGCGAATTTGCTCATAATAAGCCATGCCCTTTAAATAGTATGCATACGGCGCATCGGCATTACCCGGATGCAATGCGATAAAGCGATCGGACCCCTGTATGGCGTCTTCATAATCATTGCTCTGATAGGACGCGAAAGCGGACATCAACATCGCCCGGCGGGCCCAGGACGAATAGGGATGCTGGCGCTCCACCTCGTCGAACAGGGCGACGGCGTCGGACCATCTTTTTTTGTCGAGCATGTCCATGGCTTCATTGTAAAGCTGCTCCACCGGCCGCTCGACATAGGCGAAACGTTCCGCCTTATCCCGACCGCCGCCGGCGCAGGCGCACAAGGTGAGGACGGCGAAAAATGTCGCCGCCGCGGTCCGCACCGTCTCCGCCGAGGTTGCGGCGGCCGAAAAATAGCGTCCGACAGCGACTTGAAACGACATTGCACGCATTCGGCTCATAACGCCTGCTCCACTCAACTTTTGCGACTTAATTCAGATTTAGTTAAACCTTTTACCCCCTAGTGCATCAGGAAATCAACGCAGCGAAGGGGATGAATGGAAAGGCGGGCGTAAAGCGCGCAACTATATGCGTTGAAACCGTTTTTTGGGGGTTTATAAATCCGCGCAAACCATGGCACACCAGCTTACGGCTGAGTGAGCATCGCACCTTCCCTCATAACGGGAAATTTGCAGCGGTTTTTCAGTCTTACTTAGAAGTCTATCTGCAGATTAAGTCGCGTAAGGAAATTATGACCGAAAAAGCCGCTCAGCCGAGGCGAAAAGAGGAGAGTGCGGAGGCCTCAAGCGGGGCTCGCGCCGCAATTCCTGTCGATGAGTTCGTCGGGGATCGGATCCGCCTCAGGCGCAGCCTTATCGGCCTTACCCAGGAGCAACTGTCAGCACGCTTGAATATTTCCTACCAGCAAATCCAAAAATATGAGACCGGGGCCAATCGCGTAAGCGCCGGACGCCTCTACCAGATCTCCCAGGTGCTGGGCGTCGATGTGGGGTACTTCTATCAGGGCTATGGCGCGCCGATTGAAGAAACGGAACAAACCGCGGTTTCGAACCGGCTAACGGCGGACCTGGTCCGTAATTTCAACGAAATCGCCGATGAAAACATCCGCCAAGCCATCGCAGCCTTGACCCGCAGCGTTGCTGAACGCTCGCAGAACAATTAGAGCGATACCACTGTAAACCGGCTCGCAGGTCCTGCGTCCTTGGGACCCCGCCCAAGACTTCCGTCATGATCAGCGAACATCTACAGCAGGCGGATCAATCCGTACTTTGATGTCGTCCCCATCAGGCCGTATTATGAGATCTTGCGACATGTGCGGAGCGGGAATGTTTATGCGGGTTGTCAACCGGAACGGCATCAGCTCCGCCAGCAGGCAAGTTTGCAAACAGGCCTCGTCGTCAAGCCCGTGCGGATTTTCAACCTCGCCAAGGTGCGCCGAAGCGGCTCCAAATAGGATGGCGAAGACGAGGTGCGGCGCCGCAAGAACGCTTGTCCAAACGCAAAGATATTTTCGAAACGACATTAAAGGCATGTCGAACAGCTTAAGCCAGACAAGGCTAAGAAACCTGAAACGGTCATAATGAAAAATGTGTAATAAAATAACACAGGACATGCCCGCCGGTTGACGCATCGCGTAAGGGCGCCCAACTATCTTACTGAATGCAGGCTCGCCGAAAATCGGGGGCTGATTTTAAAGCGCTCGCTCAATTGCTTAAGGAGGATGCGCCATGACTGGAGCTTCACGCTTTGATAGCCCTTTTTTGCTAGGGTTCGATCAAATTCAACGCGTGATCGACCGCGCCGCCAAATCCGCCGGCGAAGGCTATCCGCCCTACAATATCGAGGAGATGTCCGCCAACGCCTGGCGCATTACGTTAGCCGTAGCGGGGTTTGCGAAAGCCGATTTGTCCGCCACCGTTGAGGACAATCAACTGGTCGTTCGTGGACAAACATCGGACGAAAAGGATCGAGTGTATTTGCATCGCGGCATTGCGGCGCGACGATTTCAACGCAGTTTCGTTTTAGCAGACGGCGTAGACGTGTCAGGCGCGCATATGGAGAACGGGCTTCTTCATATCGACCTCACCCGTAAAACAATCGCGGCGGATGTGAAGACAATCAACATTGCGAGCCCGCAAGGCGCATCGTGAAAAGACACAAGGGCCAGGGGCGACGGCTCAGGAATGAAGGAGTAACGCTATGGACGAGTTGAAAGGCTTTTTTAAAACAGGTGGCGGCGATGCAAGCGAAGTCATGTCTGACGATGCTCTCGCCGCCCTTGGCGCGCCCAACATGGTCTATGTGCGTCAGGTCGCCGCCGCCGACGTTGCAGACGACCTGGAAGGCGAAGACGAAAATATACTGACGCCAGGCTCCCAGACGCTTTACGCCGTCCATGCTGCAAACGGGGATCGACTGGCGCTTGTCAGTGATCGGGAAACAGCATTCGTTGCAGCCCGCCAATATGAGATGGAGCCCGTGAGCGTCCATTGATGTAAAAGACGACATCAAAACAGATCGCCTCCCCGACACATGGTCGAGGGAGGCGAAATTAAAACCCATTTATGAACTGCGGCAAAACCGGGGCGCTGCTTTTGCCTTAAAACGCTGTGAAGCGATTTCAGATCGACCAAGATCGCTCAATCGCTTTTCATTATTGTTTTTTGAGCGCTTCAGGACGACGAACCGCAAACGCTTCGCTTAGAGCGACTTGCAGACGATGCGGACCACACGAAGGTGGTCTCACGCGCTTAAAACGAAAACTCTAAAGCCGATGGCCGGCTCACAAAGCATGCAATCGGCTCTAAAAGCGCTTTAAGCCGCGTGGGACGCCTCGCCCTCAGATGCAATGGCGTAGAGCGCTTCGCCTGACTCTGCGCCACGCAGGCTGTCCACAAGGCTTCTGTCGCGCAGCAAACGGGACACCCGGGCCAAAGCTTTCAAATGCTCCGCCCCTGCGCCCTCCGGGGCGATCAGCAGAAACAAAATATCCACCGGACGATCGTCCACAGCCTCGAATTCAATCGGCTGATCGAGGCGCGCAAGAATGCCGAAGAGCTGCTCGGCCCCCTCCACTTTGCCGTGGGGTATGGCGACGCCGCCGCCCACGCCAGTAGAGCCAAGACGCTCCCGCTCCAAAAGCTTGTCCAGAATATCTTCAAATGGAAGACCAATAAGGTCCGACGCCGCGCGGGCGAGCGCCTCTAAAGCTTGTTTTTTGCAGCTCGCCTTTAAATGCGGCAACACGCTCTTCGGCGTTAAGAGATCTGTAATTTCAACCATCTTACCAACCTGCCAGGCCGAAAACTCGATGTTATGCGATGACGACGTTTCATCGGATTAGTTAATCGCCTAAAAAAGCGAAAAATTCGATAATTCCAGACGGTCGTCAGAGCTTTGTTCGCTCTTTTCGCATTCAAGGACCTGGTTACACCATTCCCCTCTTAACGAAGCTTCACGGGCTTTGGGGGTCAACCCAGCCAATGTTGCCATCAGAGCGCCTGTAAACAACGTTCAGACGCCCATGTGCGGCGTTCTTGAACACTATTGCGGGCTGTTCTGCAAGGTCTAACTGCATGACCGCGTCGCTGACTGTCATTTCCAACACAGAGGCCTTGGATTCAGCCACGACAATAGGGTTGGACGCCTCATCGTCAAAGGAACCGTCGTCGTCCGCAGCGTCCGTTTCATCGGGCAGCGGCGCAAGGACATAAGCCGGCGCCGATTCGGCGGGCAAGGGATCTTTATGGTCGTTATGGTG
>JBCDBL010000106.1:0-15596 GCA_039183635.1 Pseudomonadota bacterium | reverse complement strand
CCCGGTCCCGCGCCGTCAGGTCGCCCCGCCGTTCGTCGATCACGCGCCATGCGGCGGCGACAACGTCTGGCGCCATCGGCTAAGAGCCTTTCAAACATGTGATCGCCGACGTCGCGCTTCTTGGGGCGCGACGGCGACTCTCTTCAGATGATAGCGCGCTAGTACTTCACGCTCAACCGCACGCCATAGGTGCGCGGCAGACCGGGGGCGGCGACGTCAAAACCCGGGGTGAAGAAATTCCGAACCTCGTCGTACTCCTCATCCAGAATATTACGTCCCCAAATCGCAGCTTCCCAACGCCCGTTTTCTGCACCGAATGCGACTTGGCCGTTGATGAGCCAGTAATCGTCCACGGTGTAGTCGCTCCCCAGCAAGGGGGGGGTCGTTTCATCGCGATAGGAGTAGTCCAACAAGCCGCTCCAATAGAAACCGCCATCAACCGGCGCTGTGTAGGATATGGAGCCTTGATAAGTAATTTCAGGGAAGCCCAAGCTTTGGCCTGTACGATCTACGCTTACAGCTGTACCAGCGATACTTGATGCAGCGATGTCAAGATCGACAAAGTCTTCAAACTCACCCTCTTTGTACGCAAAACTCTGAGTGATTTCGAGACCTCGGACTGGGATCCAGGCGAGTTCTAACTCGCCGCCATAGATCTCGCTTTCTTCGGCGTTGACGATACGGCCTATTGGCACGGCAATTCCAAAAACGAGGATCTCCGCAAACTCTGCCGACTGCACCTGCTGATTATCATAGTCGTAATAGAAAGCCGCTCCGTTTAAACGCACCTTGCCGTCGGCAAACTCAGATTTAAAGCCGATTTCATAAGCAAGAAGCTCTTCTTCATCGAACGGATCGACGAAGGAAGGATTCAATGTGTTATACGTGGTGAACCCGCCCGATTTAATACCCTTGCTTACGGTTGCAAAAAGGAGAAGGTCGTCCGTCGGCGTTGCTTCAACGCCAGCCTTCCAGGTGACTTCGCTTAAAGACTGTGAACGATCCTCAAGCGTACCGTCTGTAGAGTTATTAGCAAAGTTCACATCTGCAAAAGCGACATTCGTGACAAACGTACCAAGATCCATAAGGTCACGCTCTTCATCTTCATACCGTGCTCCAGCAATAAGTTTCAGAAGAGGCGTTATTTGATAATCCGCCTGGGCGAATACGCCGATTGTCTCGACCTCTTGGCTGTAAGGCGTGAACACTGCGAGACCGTTAATCCCGTCTTCAACGAAGTCGGAGCGATAGATTTCGTCGAGCTCCTCTTCAGCATAATAGAGACCGGCGATCCATTGGAATGGGCTGTCTGTTGTGGATTGAAGTCGCGCCTCATGGGACATGACCTGCACGTCGCTTTCGAAAAAGGCGGACGCCGCTCCGAGCGTAGAGGCGTCGTAATCATTATATTCGCGACGATCAAGATCCTGATAAGCGCCAATATATGTCAGCTCCGCCGGCCCGAAACTGTATTCCAATGTCAGCGATCCGCCGATACCCTCATTGTCTTTAAAAGGCTTTTGATCCGCAGCAAGACCAAAAGCTGTCGCAAATTCCCCAGACGGTCCCCAGCTTGTAAATCGTCCTGTGTGAGGTTCGGAAGGCCCAAAAGAAGGCGACCGAAACGCTCGTAGACCCAGCCCATCAGACTGATCTTGAAAACCATTAATGCTAAGAAGCGCGCTAAGTTTATCCGTCACGTCCGCTTCCAGCTGACCGCGTACCGAGAAGATGTCCTGATCGCCAAGCTCCTCTCCCGTCTCACGGTTGATTTGCCAGGACCCGCCCTGCTTCGTGGCGGCGGACAGGCGGGCGCGGATGTTGTCGGACAAGGGGCCGGAGACATAGCCTTCGCCGGAAAACGCTTCGAACCGTCCGTACTCGGTGGTGAAACCGGCTTCGAAATCGTTTGTCGGGCGCTTGGTGATGATCTTGATGGCGCCGCCTGTGGTGTTGCGGCCGTAAAGCGTGCCCTGCGGTCCGCGCAAGACTTCCACACGGTCGACATCGAACAAGACGCCCTGGGTCATGACTGGAACGGGATAGGCGACATCGTCCACATAGACGCCGACGGTCGGCGTATTGTTGGTGGCGTAATCGCGAAAGCCGACGCCGCGGATGGAAAAAGACGCCTGCGCCGAGCCGAACTGGCTTTCAATCTCAAGGTTCGGCGTGAAATACTCCAGCGTGTTGACGACGGAAACGCCCCTTTTGATGAGATCGTCCCCTGAGAGAACCGTGAGCGCGAGACCGACGTCTTGGGCCGACTCCTCGCGGCGTTGCGCGGTGACTGTAATGACATCCAGCGACGACGCGCCGGCGGCGGTTTGCGCGTTTGCAGGCGCAATGGCTGCGACGCCGCTGGCCAAAGCCGTGAATAACATGAGTTTTTTCATAGGACGGTCCCCTCTCTTCAAACGCCTCATTCAAATACGTTATTCCATGCAGTATTGAGGCGATGGCGCTGAACGATCCCTATGAAAACCCTCGACATGGAATCGTTCCTGATTACGCGTGGCAGACTGTCCTTCGCCGGGAAGGCCATCAAGTGCGCTGCACAAAAATCGCCGGATTTACGAGAGCTTTCAGGTCGGCTGTCACTAAAATGTAACGCTTCGCGCCAGCAAAAAGACCGGGCGCCTCAACCGTCGGTTAAATAGCGCTTTACAATCCCGGCGAAGCCTTGCGGATCGTCCCAGTGGAGGGAGTGGGCGCAGTGGGGCATCGTCTCGAAGTCGAGGCCGGAAATCGCGGATAGGGACGCCCTGGCGTCCTGCGGGGCGATCATAAGGTCCCGTCCGCCATGGACCGCCAGAACCGGCGCCGAGATTCGCGCGGCGAGATCGGCCGGCTGAAACGCTTCGACGGCGTCGATCTGACGCTCCATGCCGTCGATATCCTGAGCGTACGGATAATCCATGGAGATCGCGACGGCGGCGTCCACATTCTCCGGAACGTCGAAAAACGACGGCGCGAACAGCCAGTAAAAGAAATTCCTGTACCAGAGGTCCTCCGGCGCCCCGGCCCGTTTCAGGGCGATCATTGTGCGCGCCAGGGACAAGGTGCGGGCGTTGCGCGCCAGGGACGTCCCGCAGACGACAAGCTTGTCGACCCGCTCGGGATATGACGCGGCCAGCGCCATCGCCACCACCCCGCCCATGGAGTGGCCGAGGACATGGGCCTTTTCAACGCCCAAGGCGTCGAACGCAGCGACCGCGTCGGCGGCCATGCGCTCGACGCTTGTGGGGGCGTCCCGGGGCGTGGTGCGGCCCGTCGTGCGGTTGTCCGGCGCGATCACCTGAAAGGCGTCCGATAACAAAGGCGTGAGCGGCGCCCAGCTCTGGCTGTCGCTGGCTAACCCCGCGATCACAAGTAGCGGAGCCCCCTTCCCGTGGACCTCATAATAGAGTTCTATGTCGTCGATCGCGATATGCGGCATTGGGCTGTCGTCCGTTTCCGTCTGTCGTATGCTTTATTTGAGTAGAAGAAGTTTGGAACCGGAAGATACGATGCGCAAGGACTTTCTCGGCAACCCTGTGACGACGACGTCAGATGGTACATTACAGGGAATTAATGATTTTATTCGCGGGTTTTTGTCCTATCAGACCTGCACCCCGAATGTTCTGCCCGCCGCCGACGCCGACCCTGAAGGCTGTCTTGCAAACGCCTACGCTGCGTTCCTGATGATGTTTATGGAAGCGCCGGAAGCGCCGGAAAAGGCGGCCGTCTACGCCAGGCGCGCCCTTGCGGCCGCAGACGGGGCCAGCCTGCGAGAGGCCCGGATTGCGGCGCTCGCCGCCGCCTGGGCTGCGGACGACACGCCCGGTGCGCTTTGCCTCGCCGCAGACATCGTCAAGGACACCCCCCGGGATCTCGCCATTGTCAAAATCGCTCAGTATATCCTGTTCAACCGCGGCGATGCGGCGGGCATGCTGCGGTTCGCCGAGGCGGCCTATGACGCTTGCAAAGACGTTCCGTACATGCACGGCATGGCCGCCTTCGCCTACGAGCAATGCCATTTGCTGGAGGAGGCCGAAGACGCCGCGCGCCGCGCCCTGTCCATGCGCGCCGACGAGCCCTGGGCGCAGCACGCCCTCGCCCATGTGATGCTGACCCAGGGGCGCATTGACGAGGGCGTGCGGTTTATGGAGGACGCCAGAGGGACATGGTGCGGTCTTAATTCATTCATGTACACGCACAATTGGTGGCATCTCGCCCTGTTTTATATCAGCCGGGGGCGGATGGACGACGCCCTGGCCGTCTACGACGACCATGTCTGGGGCGTTATGAAGGAGTACTCCCAGGATCAGATCGGCGCGGTCTCCCTGCTCGCCCGGTTCGAGCTTGCCGGCGTCGATGTGGGCGACCGCTGGTCAGACCCTGCAACTTACATCGCCGCCCGGGGGGCTGACACGACGGAACCCTTTCTCGTCTTGCAGTACCTGTACGGCCTTGCACGGGCCGGGCGTTTGGCGGAGGCGGCGACGCTCCTGGACGCTGTTAAACGCCGGGCCGAAGACGCGCCGGACCATGATCGCGGCGTCTGGCGGGATGTTGCATCGCCCGCCGGCGAAGGCCTCCTCGCCCATGTTGCGGGGAAGTTCGAGATCGCTGTGGACTGCCTCGGCGCGGCGCTGCCGCGTATGGCGGACACGGGCGGCAGCCACGCTCAACGGGACTTGTTTGAACAAATTCACCTTGACGCCGTCGTCAAGACGCGCCGCCTTTCCTCCGCGCAGCAAATTTTGGAGAACCGCCGCCGGTTCGACCCGGAGGGCGTTCCCGTGAACCGGATGTTGTCGGAGGTGTACGGAGCGCTTGGTCTTGAGGAAGAGGCCGCCCGCGCCGCCGGGCGCGCCGCCGCCACGGAACGCAAGCCGCGCTCTATACCCCGTTTAGCGGTATCTTGAGGTAGGCCACGCCGTTCTCCTCCGCCGGGGGCAGCGCCCCGGCGCGGATGTTCACCTGGACGGAGGGCAAAAGCAGCTTCGGCATCGACAACGTCGCGTCCCGCCGGGTGCGCATGTCGACAAAAGCGTCTTCGCCGTCGCTGAGGTGGATATTGTTGGCCCGCTCCTCCGCCACGCTGGTCTGCCAGGCGTAGACGTCCCGGCCCGGCGCTTTGTAGTCATGGCACATGAAGAGCCGTGTTTCGTCGGGCAACGCGAATAGGCGTTGGATCGACTTGTAGAGCGTACGCGCATCGCCGCCGGGAAAATCGCAACGCGCCGTGCCGAAATCCGGCATAAACAGCGTATCGCCCACAAAAGCGGCGTCACCGATGACATATGTCACGCAAGCCGGCGTATGTCCCGGCGTGTGCAGAACGCGGGCTTCAATATCGCCGAGCGCGAAGGTTTCTTCGTCATCAAACAAATGATCGAAGTCCCGCGCCGCCGGCTGGTGCGAACCGTTCATGTTATAGATCGCGCCAAACGCTTTTTGGGTTTTGACAATCCCGGCGCCAACGCCGGTGCGCCCTCCGAGACTGGCCTTCAGGTACGGCGCAGCGGTCAGGTGGTCGGCGTGGGCGTGGGTCTCGAGAACCCAGTCGACAGTGAGGCCTTTGGTCTTCACATATTTGATGATTTTGTCGGCCGATGTCGTCGCAGTACGACCTGAGGCGGCGTCATAGTCCAGAACCGAATCGATGATTGCGGCCCGCCCCGTGGCGGGATCTGAAACCACATGGGATGCGGTGAACGTCTGCTCGTCGAATGTCGTCCAAACCTCAACCGGCATAGCGCGCCTTTCTTAGAAAAACTTAAAACCAACACCAGTTTTTCTACATAGAAATCCAATCGCCTGTTGTAAACAGGCTGCAAGTTCTCCGATTCAACGTCGCCTGCTGTCGAGGGTGGACGTCATCGCAGGTTTGTTGCATGTGATGCGCTGCAAGATGAGGAGAGACCGCTATGACGCAACGCATTTCCATCGGCGCTTTGGATGTCGCTGAAGAGCTATACACTTTTATCAATCAAGAAGCGTTGCCTGGAACCGGCGTCGACGAAGCAGCCTTCTGGGCGGGCTTTGAAAAGCTCCTCACCGACCTAGCGCCCCGCAACAAAGAGCTGATCGACAAACGCGAAGACATTCAGGCGAAAATCGACGCCTGGCACACAGAGCGCAAAGGCCAGGCCCATGACGCGGCCGCCTATAAGACGTTTCTGGAAGAGATCGGCTACCTCGTGCCTGAAGGTCCGGATTTTGCGATTGAGACCGCAAACGTCGATCCGGAAATCGCCGACAAGCCCGGCCCTCAACTCGTCGTCCCGGTGATGAACGCCCGGTACGCCTTAAACGCCGCCAACGCCCGCTGGGGCTCGCTCTACGACGCGCTTTACGGTACGGACGCCATCTCTGAAGAGGACGGCGCGGCGCGCGGCGGCGCCTATAACCCTGTGCGCGGTGAAAAAGCGATCGCCTTCGGCCGGGCGTTTCTCGATGACGCCGCCCCCCTCGCCGCCGGCTCCCACGCGGACGTCACGGCCTATGCGGTGAAGGACGACGCCCTTACGGCGTCTTTGCCTTCCGGCGAAACAGGATTGAAGGACCCTGCAAATTTCGCGGGCTATAAAGGGGACGCTGCGGCGCCGACGGCCGTTCTGTTGAAGAACAACTCTCTTTACGCGGAGATTCAAATCGACCGCGACCACGCCATCGGCAAAACCGACACGGCGGGCGTCGCCGACATCCTGATGGAATCGGCCGTAACGACAATTATGGACGCCGAGGATTCTGTCGCCGCCGTGGACGCCGAGGACAAAGTCGTCGTCTACCGAAACTGGCTCGGCCTTATGAAAGGCGATCTGTCGGAGACGTTCGTCAAAGGCGACGCAAAGGTGGAGCGCCGTCTCAACCCCGACAGAACGTATACGGCGCCTGACGGCTCGGACCTGGTTCTGCCCGGCCGCAGCCTGATGCTGGTCCGCAATGTCGGCCATTTGATGACCAATGAGGCGATCCGCCTGCCCGGCGGCGAAGAAGCGCCGGAGGGGCTTCTCGACGCCATGATCACCAGTCTTATCGCCATCCACGATCTAAAAGGCGACGGCCCGCACAAGAACAGCAGAACCGGCTCCGTCTATATCGTGAAGCCGAAAATGCACGGCCCCGAAGAAGCGGCCTTCGCCGATGAAATTTTCGCCCGAGTGGAGGACGTTCTCGGTCTTGATCGCAGCACCTTGAAAATCGGCATCATGGACGAGGAGCGGCGGACGACCGTCAATCTCAAGGAATGCATACGCGCCGCCAGGACCCGGGTCATCTTCATCAACACCGGCTTCCTCGACCGCACCGGCGACGAGATGCACACCTCCATGGAGGCCGGCCCCATGATCCGCAAGGCGGACATGAAAACCGCCGCATGGATCGGCGCCTACGAGAACGCCAACGTCGATGTCGGCCTCTTATGCGGTCTTCCGGGCAAGGCGCAAATCGGCAAGGGCATGTGGGCGATGCCGGACCTTATGGCGGCGATGCTGGAGCAGAAGATCGGCCATCCCCAAGCGGGCGCGAATTGCGCCTGGGCGCCCTCCCCCACGGCCGCGACGCTCCACGCCACCCACTATCACAAAGTCGACGTAAAGGCCCGCCAGGCGGAGCTGAAATCCCGGCCGCGGGCGGATCTCGGCGACATCCTCACCATTCCGTTGGCGGACCGTCCAAACTGGTCCGATGACGACATCACGGCGGAGCTTGAGAACAACGCCCAAGGCATTCTCGGCTATGTCGTAAGGTGGGTTGAGCAAGGGGTCGGCTGCTCCAAAGTGCCGGACATCAACGATGTGGGTCTTATGGAAGACCGCGCCACATTGCGGATCTCCAGCCAGCACATCGCCAACTGGCTGCACCATGGGGTTTGCACAGAACCTCAAGTTCGCGCCGTGATGGAGAAAATGGCCGCCGTCGTGGATGGCCAAAACGCCGGCGATCCGAACTACCGCCCGATGGCGCCGAACTTCGACGACAGCGTCGCCTTTCAGGCCGCTTCGGATCTCGTGTTCAAGGGGCGCGTGCAACCGAGCGGCTATACGGAGCCTGTGCTTCATGCGCGCCGGATTGAGTTTAAACAGAAAGTCCGCAGCACCTGAACCAGGGTTCCATAGCGTAATGGCGCGCGCCGGTCGCCTATCCGCACCGGCCCCGCCCGCCTTGCCGCTTAAGCGTTGTATCGCTTCCGCATCACGGCGAGGGATTTTTTCACAAGTCTCTCCAACACCTTCATGTCTATGTCGTCAAGCTTTTTGACGTATAGGCATGATTTGCCGATTTTGTACTTGCCAAGCTTTTCCATCAACGTCTCATGGTCTGAAAAGCCGTCCATAATATAAATCGTCAGGGCCTGTTTGCGCGGCGCAAAGCCTGTCAAAAACCATTCGCCGCCGCGCCCGCTGACATTGTCGTATGTGTAAGAGCCATATCCGACCATGCCGCCGCCCCAGATTTTCGGGTCCTCCCCGCTGAGGCGCGTCATCATCTCATGCATTGCAAAACTGTCTTTGCGCCTTTGATCATCTTCGACGGATGTCAGAAATGCGTCGACATCTGCGTCCCCTGGTCTGGTTTTAAGCTGAGACACGCCGGCTCTCCTGCTTTGTGAAGCTGAACGCCTTTCATAGCACAGAGCCTCCCCCACGCACAAAACGCCGCCCTTTGGCGCTGCTAAGACTCTCGTGTATACTTGAATACACGGCCCCGTAGCTCAGCAGGATAGAGCATCAGATTCCTAATCTGAGGGTCACAGGTTCGAATCCTGTCGGGGTCGCCATTTTTATTCAGTGCAGATAGTTAATAGAGCCAACATCCAAAGGCAAGAAATCCCCAAAAACCATCAATTTCACGACTTCTTCAAGCGACTTAATTGGAGCAAATTTAAGCCGCTTGCGTTAGGCGCCTATAAAACATGTTGAGTAATAGAACAGATTATACTGTTAACGCCGGTCTGCGTCTCCCAAGCCCCCCTCTTGCCAGTATGCCACGCTCAACTGATCACCTTTGCCCAGCTTGAGATCCGACTTAAATAATCGACGCATTTCGTTCGCGGTCTGCGATTCACCGCCAAACCAGGCATATGTATAGGTCAAATTCGATGCGACGAGTTCTTTCGTAATTTCCGTACACTTTGTTTTAAATTGATTACCTGGAACTGGAATGACGTTCATCGCAGTATCCGGAAGGTACAAATATGGATCTGCTTGCTCTGGAAACGCGATAAGCACTGTCCCATCCATGGAGGCTGGAGCGGCTTCCAGGATTCTCGCAATCGCCGGCAAAGCCGTTTCATCACCCGCCAACAGAACTGGACCATCCGTGTTTGGAAGGGACGGCTCTCCAGCAGGCCCCATCAAACCTATTTGATCACCAATATTCGCGTGTTCCGCCCAGTCTGCAATCATGCCGCCAGCATGTTGCACGACATCAATATCGACCTCATTCTTTTCTGGTCGAACATCACGTAAAGTGTAATATCTTACGTGTAATTTGCTTTCGCCCTTGGGCCAAACCGTCACGCCGTTATCCGCGACACGCGGCCATTCTGGATCACCGTTATACCCTTTCGAAGGTCGCATCAACTTTACGTGTAAGCCGTCAAGCAGTGACGCAATTCGCTCCGCGTTCAGTGTGAGACGTATCATGCCCGGAAAGATGATCCGGCGGTCTTCAAGCGTGAGTTTTTGAAAGTTGACCGGTGCGCCATCTGCGTTCACTGATCGCTCTAGATCTGCCCATGAAACCGAACTTCCAGCTGCTGGATCAATCTCACTTATTTGCGCTGCGACCGCTTCTCTCAGGAAATAGAGCATATTCTCATTAGGCGCATATAAGCGCACGGTAAGCGCGGTTCCGTCGTGACGAAAGTCAAATTCACATCCGTCACGCGTGAACCGAGCGTGAGAGGCGGAGATATGTTCAAGGTCGATATCGTGTTCTTCGATATGCTGCATAAGCGCGCCGAACGCCTCTGCAACGTTCGGAATAGGAACGGATGTGCGAGCGTCAACAGTCATTCGATGTGTATTTCCTCAGTATGCCTCAATCGCCAGGCCAGAATTGTTCCGATCAAAGCGCCGATAGCGGCCGCAATCAGGAGTCCGGACAAGCCAATGAGTTCCACGCTTGCCAGTCCTGCCCCGGCAAAAACCATAAGAATGACGCGCTCCAAACTGTTAAACGCCGAAAAGTCTGTTGCAGCAGAATCTTTCCCGCAAATCCCGATCAATATGGAGCGGCTCGCAGGCACAGCGCCGAAGGTGAGCGCGCTTGCGAATAAAACAAATATCGCTGTAGGCCTATGTCCGAAGCCATTTTGAAAAATCACCGCAAAGATCAAACAAAAAACAGCACTGACCAATGCGATCCCAGCAAGAACGGTGAAACCGCCAAACGCGTCAATAAGAGGCCGGATTGCCATTATGGCCAACAGTCCCACGGCGCCGCCGCCAACCAGACTTAGCAATGCAGCATCGCCAACACTGAACCCGGCATCGATCAACAGGATCGATTTCAATCCAAATGACACCGCAAGGCCGAGCCCCGTAAAGATCTCAACCACCATAAGACGCCGCGCCGCCGGTTTTTTAAACAGATTGAACTGTGATCTTAAGGACGGTTTCGTCTCGGGCGCTGTCCAGCTTTGGTCAAGATCAAGCACAAACACCAGGAGTGTTGATGCCGCAGCAAATGCCGCCAATCCGAAAACAACACTCGACCACCCAAGGTCCGCCAAGAGATAAATGACCAATGCGCCAATCACCGTTCCCGCAAGCGCTGCTCCTGCTGTTCTGTATGCAGATCCTTTAGCTCGATCTTTGGGAGATAATCCTCGCACCATCAATCCTGACAAAGATGCATCCTGGGTCGCCATGACGGTCGAAAGACAAAGGATTAAGCCGATCAAGATTAAAGGCGACTCACCCGGGTCGGCCAGTGACAAACCAAGGATGATAATAAACGCCCCAATGTGCCCAAACAGGATCCAGGCACGATAGTGACCGAGGTTCGGGTTTCGAAATCGATCAACGACCGGCGCCCAAAGGACGTTTAAGACGAAAGGAAGCGATGCAAGAAAGACCAGACCTACTATGGCGGTGGGTTGTCCGGCTGCACGCAAAAACAACGGCACGCCATGCGCTACGAACTGCCCAATAGCGGCTTGCGCGATCGACAAGACCATAATGGTTGGCAGCAGTCCTTGTGGGGTCGATGCCTTAACAGCGTGCACAGAGAGGCTCACTCCTCTGCCCCCCCTTAGAACCGCTTTGTGATCGCCAATCCAAATGTCCGCGGCAATGTCACTTCGCTAAAATTCGTAACAAGCGCATTGACCCCCGCTTCATCGGTTACGTTGTTCACAAATGCACGCAGCTGGAGCTGGTCAAACTGATAGGCCGCCCCAAGATCTACCAGCGTGTAATCGCCGATCTCCTGATCGGGTGAATTATTGAAATCATTAAAGAAGGATCCGATATAACTTGCCTGTCCATTCAATGTAAGGTTAGGCAAAGCTGAGGGGCTCCAATCGAACCCTAGTGTTGCTGATTGCTCGGGGTCTTTGCCGATCCGGTTACCCAAAAGATCAGGGCGCGCAGCAATGCTTTCGGTGACTTCGGTTTCCAGGACACCAAAGCTGACGAACACATTCAGCGTGTCGTTGAGGCTCGTGCGAGCCTCAATTTCAAGGCCGTAGGTCTCAGATTCTGGAAGGTTCACCACAATGGTGGAAGCGAGGGAGCCTGGGATCAATTGCAAGAAGAATTGGGGATCGTCATATACGTTATAAAATGCGGTCGCACTGAACTGCGTTCGCTGATCCGCCGAAACATAACGATAGGCGCCTTCATAGGTCCAGACGCGTTCAGACTCGAATGTGATCGGTTGCGCTGTGGCGAGCTGGATAGCGGCGCCGCCTGGGTTCCAGCCTTCGCGCGCCGTCACAGAGATCGTTTGTTCCGGCGAAAGGTTAAATCGAACACCAATTTGCGGCAGGATCACAGTCTCCGAACTTGAAAAGTCCTGAAAAGCCGGCGGAACGCTGATCGGGAAAGGCGGCGATGGCAGAGCCAAGACCGCAGAGAATGTTTGCCGGTCATTCTCATCCGAAAGCACCCGGCCGCCCGCCAAAAGGTCGATCGAGTCCGTCAGTTTGAAAGCTAAATCAGCGAATGCGGATAGCGCTTCCTGCTCCCCGTTTACGTCAGCGAAAAGCGTGCCGCTTGGAAGTGGCGGCACTTCATTTAAGATCTCGAACTCTTGTTTGCGTAGCGTATAGGACGCCCCAATTAGACCTGATGCGCGATTGCCATCTGGCAGATTGAATAGGACGTCCTGGTTGAAAATGGTCTCATTGAAATCAAAAAAGAAGTTTTGCGGTACGGGGATGATCGGCTGGTCGTCAGTGCTTACGAACGCCGCATCGCCGTAGCTGGTAATCGACGATAACCGCGCGCCGTTTTCAAACGCATAATGAATTTCAAGACCGGCCACCCACGCTTGAGTATCGAATATTCGTAAGCCGCCGGTGAACGCCATGTCCCGGCGATCAACGTCATTTGCGAGGACTGTTCCCCGTGTTTGAGGCGTTGTGCCTTCCTGATATTCAATCAAGCCCTGAACTCGCCATGGGCCCGCATCGCCCTGCGGCAAGAACAGCGCTTTTCCGCGCAGACGGGTCTGTTCAAATGCTGTGAGCGCATCCACTTTGTCTTCCTGACCCGGGAGCACGCCAACAATGTTTCGCGGATCGTCGCCGGCGCGATGTTCTATTGTTCCGCGCAGCGCCAGCCGATCCTCAATAAGTCCGCCCGAAGCCATACCGTTGATCACATAGCTTGCGCCGTGAAAGTCATCGACCTCCGCGATCCCTTCCAGGGCCGCTTCGGGCGCGAAGGTCGGATCTTCTGTCTTAACGACAATTGCGCCGCCAATCGTGGCGCGTCCGCGCAAACTTGTCTGTGATCCCTTCAACACCTCAACACGCTCGACATCCCAAAGCGTATTGAAGTCGGAGTTTGAAATGGTCGAAGGGCGGACAATATCATCGATAATAATCGGCGTTCGAGGCTGTGTTCCACCAAGTCCTGTCTGAGCCAGCCCCCCTGGGCCTCCTCCCTCAATGCCGCGAATGATAGGCGCCTCACTGAGCGATCGAATGAGGGTGTTGGCCGTTGATTGGGCGATTTCATTCAGCGTCTGCCCGACTTCTTTTTGCAGCGCGCTCTTATCATAGATTGCGACACTGCTTGTCGTGTCCAACAGGCGTTTGTCCTGCCGCTCACCGATAACTGTAATCGTTTCAAGCGTACCGGTTTCGGACGGCGCTTGCGCGTGTGCCGGAACCGTCAGCATGCCGCCAGAACAAGCCGTCAGAACCGTTAGTGAACAAATGTTCCTATATGAAGTCTTTTTGTGAAAACGCATAAAACACCCAATTTATATTCGCACAAGTTTTGCGAATGATTATCAACTGGATAATGGGCGCGTCCATTCGTAAAACCTGACAGTTCAGGCAAAAAAACAAACAGATTGGAAGAGAGCTAAAACTTGCGGGGGGAGCGGCCAAAATAGCTTTTCACCGCCCTGGAGAAGGCCTCCGAGCTGGCATAGCCAAGAGTCCGTGCGGCCGCCTTTGCTGGAACGCCCTGATTGAGCATTTCAGCCGCTTTTTGCATTCGGGTTTCAAGAATAAACCGCCCCATTGGGCGGCCAGTGGCTTGTTTAAACCTAGCTTTCATGGCGGATTCGCTCATCCGACAAAGCGTTGCGATATCCTGAATCGTGACCGATGTGCTTGGATTGTTTTCAATCTCTGAGATCGCAAACGCTATGATGTCATGTTCGATTTGGTCCTGCGGTTTTTGTTCTGCGCAGCGCGCCTGCCTACTCCAAATATCTGCAAGCAATTGCAGCGATAGAGATTGCAGGAGGAGATTTGAATTTGGGCCGTAGTTATGCGCGCAATGGATCAGTTTTTGCGCGGTGATCGCAAGGTCGGTATCCTGCTCCCCAACGTCGTGGAAATCTGATTTAACAAGTGCTAACGCCCAATCCACGATCTCTGGCGAATGTTCGCGCATAGCCTCCAGGTATTCCGGCTTGAATCGCACCGATACGGTTTCAAATTGCCCTTGAGCTTGTGCGTCCACCTTCCATTTTGACGAGGTCGATTTCCCTGAAACCAGCACATCGCCCGTCGTTACACGCGTGGTTCGATAAGGCGCTTCCAATTCTTCTGAATATGAAGAGCCATGAGCGCGGAGTTCGACAATAAGACCTGTCTCCGCGATCACGTTAGCGGAGTATTCCCTCTGCCCTTTAACGCTGCCTACGGACACGATGACGCCATTTACGGGTTCAAGCAGCTTCACGAAGCCTGTTGCAAGAACCGAATTCGTCAGCGCACGAAGCTGTAATATTTTAAAGTCAGCGGCTTCGGCAAGCCGCTTCGCCTTTGCCAGGGTGAATTCACGGTAGGATGTTCTCATCTATAGCGAACGTAAACTATATGAGAATTATTCGCAACAAGTGCGCTCAATCAATCCAAGCGCCTCAGGGAATAAAAAAACCAAGAGTCCACGTCAGGGCGCGTCAAAGATACTCAAATGGTTTCACCGATCATCTAAAATTGGCCAATTCGAAACGTGGATTGGTGAGTGGCGGTGTTTCGCCAGAAATAAAGGACTTAAGTTTCCGTATATTAAAAGCCTGAGAAATATTAGAAAACGGACATACGCTTATATGCAAGCTATGATGAATGCGCGCTTTTCGGGAAAGCGAACAGTGTAATTGACAGCACGCCTTACCAAATCAATTTACAATGACATACATGACACGGTCAAATCGATTTGCCGCTAGATCATCTTTTCTTATCCAAAATTGGAACTGACCTCTTTCACTCCATCTCCAGCCTAATTGGTTCGGCGAATCTCCGAAACTGAATAGCAAGCGCCAGTGTGAAAATTCAGTTCCTACGTCATCTGTGACCGCAAGCCCCCATTCCTTAGCTTTCCGATAAAAGTCACCAGAATCAAATTGCCCCATATTCATTGTTGCTGGCATAAATAAATGGGCTTCTTGTAGATCTCCAATTTTCGTATTTTTTAGATAGTGTGGTATTGGATTTGTTTTATTATACCCCACATCTCTCATAATCTGTATACCAACATTTTTTCTCGATAATAGCCAACATCGCTTCACATCGAGGCCTAATATGCTAAGTGTTTGTAACTTAATAATTGCTTCGCGAAATGGTTCTCGTTCTTTATCGCTGAGAGACGCATAGGGTGGCTGGCCACTCATAGCTTTGATAGCTCTTTTCATTTTCTTTAGTAATTTATTCGCCTCTTGAGGTACCTTTCTTAAAGCATGTCGTGTTTTATACCCGTCAATTAAGTAGTATATATATGATCGACCAAATAATTCGGGATGGCCAATAAGCCATAATATTATAAATTGATTGATTTTATTCAGGGGCCACACTTTACCGAATTGAATGTTATTAGCCGTCTTCGTCATCAAGTCGTACTTGAATTGAATGCTCTCAGGTACCAAATTCCTTGCCTCCTGAGGCTGAGTACCTTTCTGTTTTCTTTCAAATT